>NZ_DKJX01000124.1:0-31894 GCF_002454935.1 Massilia sp. UBA6681 | reverse complement strand
GGCGCGAAGGCGCCGGCCTGGGTGCAGGCGACCGTCTCTACCTGCGGCGCGGGCGCTGGAACGGGTTCGGCGGGCGGCGCTTCCGGCGCGGCCGGCGCCGCCGCGGTTTCGGCGGCCGCGCGCGCTTCAAGCGCGCTGAGCATCGACATGCGCTCGGTGGCCAGCTGGTTCTTCAGGCGCTGCGGCTCGCGTTCGCCACCCTCGAGCGTGCCGAGATAGCCCTGGCCGTAGGCCAGCAGCAGGGCGTTCAGCGCCAGCAGTGCCCAGAATACGAATTTCAACAAGTGCGCTCCTCCATCCCTAGGTGGCCGCCGCATGCAGGCCGACCAGCACGATGTTATCGACCAACAGGCAGGAGAACTTGAGGACCGGCGCGATATAAGGAGCCGCGCCCCCGGAAACGATGCATGCCGTGGCGGCGTGCGCCGCGCAGGCACGCTCGATGGCGCCGGCCTGGGCCGACAGGACGCCGGAGACGATCGCGTCGTCGGTGTTGTCGCCGAAGAGCGGCGGCGGGGCGGCGCCGCCCGGGCCTTCGCCCGGGCTCACCTGGGGCAACTGGGCCGTATTGCGGGCCAGCGAGCCGGCCATCAGGGCCAGGCCCGGCAGGATCATGCCGCCGATGAAGCGGCCGTCCTTCGTCACGGCATCGACCGTGGTCGCGGTGCCGCAGGTCGCCACGATCAGGTCCTGCCCGGGCGCCAGCGCACGCGCGCCGATGGCGGCGGCGAAGCGGTCGCAGCCGAGCTGGCCCGGGTTGCGGTAGCCGTTCTGCAGGCCGGCGCGTTCCAGAGTGGAGGCGAACCACTCGACCGCGATTCCGGTCGGCAGCGCCTGGGCGATGCGTTCGCGCACGGCGGCACCGGCCACGTTCGAGACGATGGCGCGCGCCACGCCGGCCCGGCGCCACGTATCGGCGGCGCCATCGAGTCCGGCATGCGAGACCGCGTCGGTCAGCGTCCAGGCGCCCAGCGCCGCGCCGGGCGCCGCGATCGCCCACTTGATGCGGGTATTGCCCGCGTCGATCAGCAGCAGGTTCATGCCCGTCTCACTCGCTGAGCCGCAGCGACACGTCGCCCGCCAGCACGCTCGTGCGTCCCTCGGCGGTGTCCAGCAGCAGGCGGCCGGCATCGTCGACGCCCGCCGCCAGGCCTTCCTGCAGCACCTTGCCGTTGTCGAGGATGACGACGGCGCGGCCCTGCCAGGCATGGCGCAGGTTCCAGCGCGCGCTGAAGGCGGCGAAGCCCTGGCTGGCGAACAGGCGCAGCGCGTCGGCCAGGGCGTCGAGCAGGGCGGCCATCAGCTGGTCGCGGTCCATGCGCGCCAGCCAGGGCGCGCCGGCGGCGCTGCGCCCGAGGCGCGCTTCCACGTCGTCCGGCATGACGAGGTTCAGGCCGATGCCGATCACGGCCCAGGTGCCGCCGCCGCTGTCGCTTGACGCCGACTGGGTCTCGATCAGGATCCCGGCCAGCTTGTCGCCGTCCTTGAGCACGTCGTTCGGCCACTTGAGCTGGATCTGCACGCCGAGCTGCCCCAGCGCGTCACCCAGCGCCACGCCGATCGCCAGCGGCAGGCCGGTGAGCCCCTGCAGGCCGCCTTCGAACTTCCAGGCCAGCGAAAAGGTCAGCGAATTCTCGCTGGAAGAGAGCCAGCTGCGGCCGGCGCGTCCGCGGCCGGCACTCTGGTGCTCGGCGACCAGCAGCACCGGCTCGCTGAGCTGCGCGGCGCGCGCCAGCAGGTCGGCGTTGGTCGAACCGGTCTCCGGCACGACCTCCACCGCGACACCGGCGCGGGACAAGGAAAAGATCTTCGCGGCGTTCATGCTTCCCCCTGGCGCTGTTTTGTCGGAGCGCGCGAGAAGGCGAGATCGAACAAGGGATTCGGCAGCAGGCGCAGCAGCTTGGCCGCGACGCCCATCTGCCAGGGCAGCACGCGGTAGCTGGAGCCGCGCGCGATGACCTTGGCTGCCTGGGCGGCGAAGCGCTCGGCGGGCATCAGGAAGGGCATGGGAAAACGGTTCTTGCGGGTCATGGGGGTATCGATATAACCGGGGGCGATGGTGACCACCTTGATGCCGGAGGCACGCAGTTCCAGGCGCAGCGATTCGCAGTAGCTGTGTACCGCGGCCTTGGAGGCGCAGTAGGCGCCGGCGCCGCGCATGCCGCGGATGCCCGCCACGCTGCCGATCCCGACCAGGCGGCGCGGGCCCTGTTGGGCTTTCATGGAAGCGATGAAGGGCGCGAAGGTGGCGACGGTGGCGTTCACGTTCGTGGCGAACACGGCGTCGAACACCGCCAGGTCGGCGGGGCGCTCGGTGAGGGTGCCGTGCGAGATGCCGGCGCTGGCGATGACGATGTCGGCGCCGCCCTTGGCCGCGATGAAGTCGGCGGCAGCGGCGGCCACGGCGTCATGGTCGGTGACGTCGGCCGCGTAGATGCGGTGACGTTCGGGGTGGGGGAGGCTGGCGGCGAGTTCTTCCAGCAGCGGGCGGCGCCGCGCCAGCAAGCCGAGGGATGCGCCGCGCGCCGCGTATTCGCGCGCCAGCGCCGCACCGATGCCGCTCGAGGCGCCGGTGATGAATACCCGGTCTGCCGGCAAGCTCACTTCTTGTCTGCTTTGGCGCGCGCGACCAGCGTGTCCATCACCTGCAGGGTGCCCTGCAGGGCGTCGTTGCCGCTGACGTTGCCGGATTCGCCGACCATGCCGGGCGAGGTCAGGAAGCGGCCGTCGATCGCGATCATCGGCCAGTGGGTGATGCGGTAGGCTTCCATCATTGCCTGGGCGCGGCGCAGCTTGGCCTGCACGCCGAAGGAGCGGTAGGTGTCGATGAACTTGGCGCGGTCGATGCCGGCGCGGCTGGCCCAGTCGAACACCTGCTCGTCCTGGGTGAAGCCGACGCGCTCGACGTGGTAGGCATTGAAGACCTTGCCGTGGAACTGTTCGAGCAGGCCGAGCGATTCGAGCGTGAAGAACAGGCGCTGCTGCGCCGCCACCTGCGCGCCGCGCGGCACGTGCACGCGCCGGAATACGATGTTGTCGCCTTGTTTCTTGACCCAGTCGGCCAGGTAGGGCTCGAAGGAATAGCAGTGCGGGCAGTAATAGGCGAAGAACTCGATCACCTCGATTCTGCGCCCGCTGTCGCTCGGCTGGGCTTCCGGCAGGACCTGGTACTCGGCGCCTTCCTTTGGTGCCGCGGGAGAGGCGGCAGCGAAGCCGGGCGCGGCGAGCAGGGCGGCGCAGCAGATCAGGCGGCGAAGCGAGTTCATGCGGATCCTTCGGTGGATGGAAAAAGATTAGCGCTGGCTGCGGACGACGGCGACGTCGATGCCGCTGTCGAGCAGTTTGGCGCGCGCCTTGTTCGCGGTTTCCTGGCCGCTGTAGGGGCCGACCCGCACGCGGTGCAGCACGCCGCTGTCGGTGCTGCGGTCGGTGATCGCGGCTTCGAAGCCGAGCAGCGCCAGCTTGGCGCGGGTGTTCTCGGCGTCGGACATCTCGCGGAAGGCGCCGGCCTGCAGGTAGTAGATGTAGCCGTCGCCGCCCGCGGCGGGCGCCGCCGCGGTGGCTGCCGGGGCCGGCGTGGCCGGAGCCGCGGCAGGCGCAGCCGGTGCGACGGGTGTTGCGGCCCCCTGCATGCCGGCGATGGCCTGGCCCAGAGGATCGGCGTCGGCTGCGGCCGGCGCCGGCGCCGGTGCGGGTTCCGGCGCCGGACGGTTGGCGCGTTCGGCGATCTGGCGGTTGGCTTCGCGCGCGGCGTCGCGGTTGCCGTACAGCGGCTTGTTCGGATCGCTCGCCTGGCTCGGCTCGAGGTCGGCCGGGCGGCCCATCTTGTTGGAACGGTCGGTGAAGGGCGACTGGCCCTTGGTGATCACGAGCGCGACCGCCACCGCGATCCCCAGGCCGATGATCAGGCCGATGATGATGCCGGTCAGGGTGCTGCCGCGCTGGCGCAGCGGGGAGAAGGTACGGATGGCGGTCATGTTGCGATTACTCTTGCGGTTCAGTAGGGGCACGTTCCATTTTGGCCGGCGCCGATACGCCGATCAGGGCCAGGCCGTTGCGCAGCACCTGGCGGGTGGCGAGGGCCAGCGCGAGACGCGCCAGCTTCAGCGGCTCGTTGTCGTCGAGCAGCCACTTGTGTGCGAAGTAGTAGCTGTGCAGCTCGCCGGCCAGTTCGCGCAGGTAGAAGGCGACGTGGTGCGGGCTCAGTTCGAGCTTGGCGCGCTCCAGCATTTCCGGGTAGGCCGACAGCTTCGCCAGCAGGCTCGCTTCGTGCGGCTCGGTCAGCAGGGACAGGTCGGCACTAGGCAATTGCGATTCGTCGCCGCCCCAGTTGGCGAGTGCAGAGCAGATGCGCGCATGGGCGTACTGCACGTAGTACACCGGGTTCTCGTCCGAGGTCTTGAGGGCGACGTCGACGTCGAACACGAATTCGGTGTCGGCCTTGCGCGAGATGAGGAAGAAGCGCACCGCGTCGCGGCCGCGCGTCACGTCGCCGTTGCCCGACCATTCGATCAGGTCGCGCACGGTGACGTAGGAGCCGGCACGCTTGGAGATCTTGACCTCCTCGCCGTTCTTCATCACGGTGACCATCTTGTGCAGCACATAGTCGGGATAGCCCTGCGGGATGCCGATGTTCACCGCCTGCAGGCCGGCGCGCACGCGCGCGATGGTGCCGTGGTGGTCGCTGCCCTGCACGTTGATGGCCTGGTCGAAGCCGCGGCGGAATTTCTGGATGTGGTAGGCCACGTCCGGCACGAAATAGGTGTAGGTGCCGTCGGACTTGCGCATCACGCGGTCCTTGTCGTCGCCGTAGTCGGTGGTCTTGAGCCACAACGCGCCTTCCTGCTCGTAGGTCTTGCCGGCGTCGACCAGGGCCTGCACGGCCGCTTCCACCTTGCCGTCCGCGTACAGCGAGGACTCGAGGTAGTAGTTGTCGAACTTGACGCCGAAGGCCTGCAGGTCCTGGTCCTGCTCGTTGCGCAGGTAGGTCACGGCGAAGCGGCGGATCGATTCGATGTCGTCGACATTGCCCGATGCGGTGGCCGGCTCGCCGTCGCTGGCCGAGACGGTCTTTTTCGCCAGGAAGTCGCTGGCGATGTCGGCGATGTAGTCGCCGTTGTAGGCCGACTCGGGCCACTCGGCGTCGCCCGGCTTGAAGCCCTTGGCGCGCGCCTGCACCGAGGTGGCCAGGGTGGCGATCTGCACGCCCGCGTCGTTGTAGTAGAACTCGCGGGTGACGTCGTGGCCCTGCGCTTCGAACAGCGAGGACAGGGCGTCGCCCAGCGCGGCCTGGCGGCCGTGGCCCACGTGCAGCGGGCCGGTCGGGTTGGCCGAGACGAATTCGATGATGGCGTGGTGGCCCTTGCCGGCGCTGCCGCGGCCGAAGGCCGCGCCCTGTTCGAGCACGGTGCGTACGACCGACTGCTTGGCGCCGGCGGCCACGCGCAGGTTGATGAAGCCGGGACCGGCCACGTCGGCCGAGTCGACCAGACCGGCGGCAGCAGGCTCGGCGAGCAGGGCGGCGACCAGGCGGGTGGCCAGTTCGCGCGGATTGGTCTTGAGCGGCTTGGCCAGCTGCATGGCGATGTTGCAGGCGATGTCGCCGTGGCTCGGATCGCGTGGACGTTCCAATACGACGTTGGGAGTGAGGTCGGTGCCGGCGACGATCGGCGCGAGGGCGGCCTGGAACAGGGCAACGATCTGTTGTTTTTGTTGGGCGAGCATGGGGATGTCGATCTGATAAAAATGGCGGGCCTGCGGACAGGCAAACAGCAATCATTATACTGGTTTGGCGCATCGCGCAATATGTTCACCGCGGCAAGTTGTCAGCTTCGTTAAGCGGCACCAAAGCCTAAGCCGTTACAATGAGGGCCATTTTTCACTGCACCGACCCCGCCATGACCGACAAGCGCCCGACGCTCACCCTGAAACCGAAAGCCAAGCCGGCACGTTCCGCGTCGCCGCAGGGCAGGGAGCGGCCCCAGGGCGCCAGCCAGGCAGCGGCCGCCAAGCCGTCCTACCGTCCGTCGGCCGAGCGTGAAGCCATGCGCGAACCCGCGCGCGCGCCGCAGCGCGAGCATGCGCACCAGCCGGCAGCCGCGCAGCCGCGCCTGCGCCAGAGCCACGAAGCGAAGGTGGCGCCGCAGCGCGACTACCGCCCCGACCTGAAGGCCGATTCGCTGGCCCTGGCCCTGCTGGGCGCGGCCAATGCGATCGCGCGCGTGCGCGCCGGCGCCGCGCTGCCGCAGGCGCTTGCCGGCGTATTTACCGCCTACGACGTGACGCCGCAGGCACGCGGGGCGATCCAGGACATCGCCTACCGCAGCATGCGCCAGCTGGGCCGCAGCGACACCCTGCTGGGCCTGATGACGACCAAGGCGCCCGAGCCGCCGATGCTGGGCGGCCTCTTGTGCGCCGCGTTGACGCTGCTCGATCCGCCGCCGGGAACGCAGGCGCCCTACGAAGCCTTCACCGTGGTGGACCAGGCCGTCAACGCCGCCGCCAGCCACCCCGACTTCGCCCATGCCAAGGCCATGGTCAATGCCGTGCTGCGCCGCTTCCTGCGCGAGCGCGAGGCCCTGCTGGAGCAAGCCCTGAAGCAGCCGCTGGCGCGCTGGAACTACCCGCAATGGTGGATCGACAGCACCCGCGCCGCCTACCCGTCCGAGTGGGAAAGCATCCTCGCGGCCGGCAACGCGCACCCGCCGCTGACCCTGCGCGTGAACCGCCGCCGAACGGGTGTCGAGGCTTACCTGGAGACGCTGGCGCAGGCCGGCTTCGCGGCCGAGCAGGTGGGGCCCACGGCCGTGCGCCTGGCGCAGGCCGTCAACGTCAGCCAGATCCCGGGCTTCCACGAGGGCGTGGTGTCGGTCCAGGATGCCGGCGCCCAGCTGGCCGCGCCGCTGCTCGACCTGCAGGACGGCATGCGCGTGCTGGACGCCTGCGCGGCGCCGGGCGGCAAGAGCGGCCATATCCTCGAGGCCGCCGACGTCGACCTGACCTCGGTCGACGCCGATCCGCAGCGCCTGGCGCGGGTGGGCGACAACCTGGGTCGCCTGGGCCTGACGGCGCGGCTGGTCGCGGCCCAGGCCCAGGACACGGACTGGTGGGATGGCCGCCAGTTCGACCGCATCCTGGCCGACGTGCCCTGCACGGCGTCCGGCATCGTGCGCCGCCACCCGGACATCCGCTGGCTGCGCCGCAAGTCCGACACGCTCCAACTTGCAACACTTTCTACCAAAATACTCGACAATCTTTGGCAGATGCTGCTGCCCAATGGTAAATTGTTGTTTGTGACATGTTCGCTCTGGCCCCAGGAATCGGAGGCGCAGGCTGCCGCGTTTGCGGCCCGCCACGACGCCATCCGCCTCGACGCGCCGGGCCAGCTGCTGCCAGCCAGCGGTGCCGGGCAGGATCATGACGGCTTGTTCTATGCGCTGTTCCAAAAGAAGTCGTGACAGCGCGATGATCCATTAGACAACCTCGGCTTTCAATTTTTTGGCTCCGGCGCACCTGTGACCTTACGTTTTCTTTGCCTCCTCGCTTGCCAGCTGCTGCTGGTCTTCGCGTGTTCGCAGGCACGGGCGGCCGAGGTCATCGACATCACCAAGGTCGAGATCCAGGCCAGCGAGGACGGCTACCGCCTCAACACCGCGTTCGCCTTCGACCTGAACCACGAGCTGCAGGACGCGGTCCAGCACGGCATCAAGCTGCATTTCACCACCGAGATCGAGATGACGCGCCCGCGCTGGTGGTGGCGCGACGAGAAGGCGGTGTTCTCCAAGCGCACCATCGGCATCTCCTACGACATGCTGACGCGCCAGTACATCGTCACCACCGGCGGCAGCGTGCCGCAGCCCTTCAATACCCTCGACGATGCGCTGTCGCTGATCCGGCGGCCGGCGCGCTGGCTGATCGCCCCGAAGGACGCCCTCAAGAAGGGCGAGGTCTACAACGTCTCGGTGCGCATGTTCATGGACCGCGACTTCTTGTCCAAGCCGCTGCAGGTCAACGCCATCAATGATTCGAGCTGGCGCCTGAGCTCCAACAGGAAGACTTTCACCTACCGTGCAGAATGATCCAGGTACGCGGTAAATCGTTCAACCGGGCGCTGCGCTACGCGCTGGTGGTGGGCGGTGCGATCGCCTCGATCCTGCTGTTCCTGCTGGCCTCGGCCTCCGACAACTCCGGCTTCTTCGACCGTTATTACGTCTGGCTGCTGGGCGTGAACGCCGGCATGGCCGTGCTGCTCCTGATCCTCGTGGTCGTCGCGCTGGCGCGCCTGTATTCGCGCTACAAGGCCGGCAAGTTCGGCTCGCGCCTGGTGGCGCGGCTGGTGCTGCTGTTCGCCGGCATCGGCATCCTGCCGGGGCTGGTGATCTTCATGGTGTCGGTGCAGTTCGTCTCGCACTCGATCGACAGCTGGTTCGACGTCAAGATCGAGGCCGCGATCGAATCCGGCCTGAACCTCGGCCGCGCCGCCCTCGACGAAGCCGTGGCCGAACTGGGCGCCACCGGCCAGACCGCCGCTGCCACGCTGGCGGGCCAGGACGCGGTGATGGTGCAGGGCGTCCTGACCGGCCTGGTGAACGACATCAGCGGGCTGCAAAGCGCCATGCTGCTCACCTCCGACGGCACCGTGCTGGCATCGAGCGCGCAGGACCGCAACCTGAACCTCGACCTGGACCGCCCGACGCCCGACATGCTCAAGTCGGCCGCGCTGCCGGGGGGCTATGCGCGCCCGGAAGGCACCATGGACCGCGACGCCTCCGCGCAGCCGGATGGGCCGGACCAGAACGGGCTCGATGCCGCCACCGGCCTGCGCCTGCGCGTGGTGCTGGCGGTGCCCGAGGCGGCCGGCATGGAGCCGCGCTACCTGCAGCTGCTGCAGTCGGTGCCGGTCAACCTGGCTTCGAATGCGGTGGTGCTGCGCAGCGCCTCCGAGGAATACCGCTCGCGCGACCAGGCCCGGCGCGGCCTGCGCAAGATGTACATCGAGACCCTGACCTTGACCCTGCTGCTGGCGATCTTCGGCGCGATCGGCAGCGCCTTCCTCATCGCCGGCAACCTGGCGCAGCCGCTGCTGGTGCTGGCCGAGGGCACGCAGGCGGTGGCCGAGGGCGACCTGTCGCCGCGCCCCACGGTCGAGACCAACGACGAACTGGGCACCCTGACGCGCTCCTTCAATGCCATGACCGGCCAGCTGTTCGAGGCGCGCAGCGCGGTCGAGCGCAACCGCATGGCGCTGCAGAACGCCAAGGCCCACCTGGAGTCGGTGCTGGCCAACATGTCGGCGGGCGTGATCGTGCTCGATGCCGAAGGGCGGGTGGTGAACTCGAACGACGCCGCCTACCGCATCCTGCAGGTCGAGCCGGGGGCGCTGGCCGGCCCGCTGGCCAGCATTCCGGGCCTGGAGACCTTCTACAACTGCATCACGCGCGCGATCTCGGCGCAGAGCGCGCAGAGCGCGGCCAGCACCGACCGGCGCCGGCGCGCCCACTGGCAGCAGCAGATCGAGATCCCGCGCCGCGGCAGCAGCGACGAGCAGGAGCACGACATCACGCTGCTGGCGCGCGGCTCGCGCCTGCCGGTGGGCACCGGCAGCGGCTTCATCGTGGTGTTCGACGATATCTCGGACGTGATCGCGGGCCAGCGCTCGGTGGCCTGGGGCGAGGTGGCGCGCCGCCTGGCGCACGAGATCAAGAACCCGCTCACCCCAATCCAGCTTTCGGCCGAGCGCCTGCAGATGAAGCTGGAATCGAGCCTGCCGCCGCAGGAAGCCGAACTGCTGAAGAAGAGCACCAGCACCATCGTCAACCAGGTCGACGCCATGAAGCGCATGGTCGACGACTTCCGCGACTATGCGCGCACGCCTCCGGCGGTGCTGGAGCCGCTCGACCTGAACGGCCTGATCGACGAGATCCTGCAGCTCTACCTGTCCGAGGACGGGTCGGACATCATTCACGCCACGCTGGCACCGGATTTGCCCAGGGTGATGGGCGACGCCACCCAGCTGCGCCAGGTGATCCACAACCTGGTGCAGAACGCCCAGGACGCGCTGGTCGACCGCGGCCCCGATGCCCCGGCCCCGCGCGTGGACGTCACCACCGAGGCCATCCACTACGAAGGCGCGGACGGCGCCGCCGGCACCGCGGTGCGCCTGGCGATCACCGACAACGGCCCCGGCTTCTCGCCGCGCATCCTGGCGCGCGCCTTCGAGCCCTACGTCACCTCGAAGGCGCGCGGCACCGGCCTGGGCCTGCCGATGGTCAAGAAGATCATCGACGAACACGGTGGCAGGATCGATATCGGGAACCGTCCGGACGGATGTGGCGCGTCAGTATTCATTTTGCTGTTAAAGTTAGCTCCCGAGGCGAACTTGTCCGAAATATAAAAGACGGCATAAAATGCGGTATGACGGGTAAGAGATCAGGAAGATAGAACGATGGCGAACATACTCGTAGTTGATGATGAAATGGGCATTCGGGAGTTACTCTCGGAAATCCTTGGCGACGAAGGCCACGCCATCACGCTGGCGGAGAATGCGCAGCAGGCCCGCGAGGCGCGCGCCGCCGGCGCTCCCGACCTGGTCCTGCTCGACATCTGGATGCCGGATACCGACGGCGTCACCCTGCTCAAGGAATGGCAGCGCGACGGCCTGCTCACCATGCCGGTCATCATGATGTCCGGCCATGCCACCATCGACACCGCCGTCGAAGCGACCCGCATCGGCGCCCTGAATTTCCTCGAGAAGCCGATCGCCCTGCAGAAGCTGCTCAAGGCCGTGCAGCAGGGCCTGACCCGTGCGCAGGAAGTGGCGCGCGCCCCCATGGCGGCGCCGCGCCCGGTCGCAGCCGCCGCCGTTCCCGTGGCGGACAGCGGCGCCGGCGCAGCCAGCGTCGCGGCCGCCCCGATGTTCGCGCAGGCGCCGCAGCAGATGGCCAACGGCTCGCGCCTGGTCCATGCGATTTCGCAAGGCGAGGGCACCGGTTACACGCTGTCCTTTGACCTGCCGCTGCGCGAAGCCCGCGACGCCTTCGAGCGCATGTACTTCGAACACCACCTGGGCCGCGAAGGCGGCAGCATGACGCGCGTGGCCGAGAAGACCGGCCTGGAACGCACCCACCTGTACCGCAAGCTCAAGCAGCTCGGCGTCGAGCCGGGCAAGCTCGCCAAGAAGGGCGTCTGATTGGCCGGACCCGTTCCGGTTACCCTGGTCACCGGTCGCAGTGCCGGCGCACGCGAGGCGGCCATCGCCTCGCTGCTCGACGCAGCATCGCCTCCCGCGCCTGCGGGCGCGGCACGGACCGCCCCCTTCAGCGCCGTCATCCTCGAAGGGCTTGCTTCAGGCAGCTCACCCATCCCCGACTTGTCCTCTGTCAGACTTGTCCGACTCGCACCCGGGTGCGTGTGCTGTACCGGCAACCTGGTTTTGCGTGTAACATTAAATCGACTGTTGCGCCAAGGCCCGGAACGCCTGTTCATCGGTGTGGCGAGCAGTGAGCATCTTGATCAGTTGCGATCGTGGCTGCAAGCAGCGCCATACGATCAGCTGTTGGCACTGAACCCGACCCTGCAAGCTTGACATCTTTGCTTACACAGCGTGTCCTTGAAATCGGTTCAGCAAGCCCCACCTCTTAACCGAAGTGATCAGCCAACTGCCTGCCGCCAAGCGGTTGGTTCACTATCGGGTGGCTCGGATAGCCGAGGCACCCCTCACTCTGATCGAGAGAAGGAGTCATCATGAACATGATCTACAACAGCGAACAGTACAGCGTCGTCGAATTTGGCGTGGATCGCGACCTCGAAGCACTGCGCTTCGGCGGATACGAGATCGTCGACAAGGCCGGCCGGCGCGAAGCGTTCATCGGCGGCAAACTGGCTCAATCTTTCCGCCGCGATGTGAACAACCTCATCGCCAGCGAGCCGACCATGGAAGAAATCGACGACTTCCTTGGTTCCTACGACACCCTGATGAGCCAGCCGGTCGTGCTGCACTAATCATCAGGAAGGGCTACTACGGTTCCGGGACGTAGTAGCTCCACCGGCACCTCTGGGCGTGTTAAGCTGCGCGCCATGTGCCAACTCCTCGGAATGAACTGCAACGTCCCCACGGACATCGTTTTCTCCTTCACCGGCTTCGCCCATCGCGGCGGACGCACCGATACCCACCATGACGGCTGGGGCATCGCTTTCTTCGAAGGCAAGGGCGTACGCCACTTCGTCGACCACCAGGCCGCCGTCGCTTCGCCGATCGCCGAACTGATCAAGCGTTACCCGATCAAGTCCACCAACGTCATCGCCCATATCCGCAAGGCCACCCAGGGCCAGGTCGCGCTCGAGAACTGCCATCCCTTCGTGCGCGAGATGTGGGGACGCTACTGGGTGTTCGCCCACAATGGCGACCTGAAGGACTTCGCGCCCGTGCTGCACGGCCCGTTCCGCCCGGTCGGCACGACCGACAGCGAGCTGGCCTTCTGCTGGCTGATGCAGAGCCTGCGCGACGAGTTCGGCGACGGATCTTCGCGCAGCGCGCCCTCGCTCGCCGAACTGCGCGCCGCCCTCGAAAAACTGGTGCCGCAAATCGCCGCCCATGGTACCTTCAACATGATGCTCTCGGACGGCACCGCGCTGTTCACCCACTGTTCGACCAAGCTGTGCTACATCGTGCGCCAGTATCCGTTCGCCGCGGCCCACCTGTCGGACGAAGACCTCTCGGTCGACTTCTCGCAGGTGACCACGCCGAACGACCGGGTCGCCATCATCGTGACCGAACCCTTGACCAACAACGAAACCTGGACCCAGTTTGCACCCGGTGAACTGAAGCTGTTCGTGGATGGGCTGCCACAATAATGGCAAAAAGCTATGATTCCATTGATAAATTAATGCCAAAAATCCACTAACAGGGGCGGATACGGTAAAGTAGCCCTGTTCGCGAGCCCATCCAGACGACATGACCGATACCGCCAGCCATGACCAGCCGCTGAAACTGCGCAATTTCTACCTCGGGCGCCAGCCGGTGCTCGACCGTAACCAGGCGCTGTTCGGCTACGAACTCCTGTTCCGCGGCAGCGCCCAGGGCCCGGCGCAAATCGATTCCGGCCTGTCCGCCAGCGCCGGCGTGATCCACCATGCTTCGCAACTGGGCCTGCCGCGCGCGATCGGCGACGCCACCGCCTTCCTGAACGTCGACACCGACGTGCTTCACAGCGACATGTTCGCCTTCCTGCCGCGCGAACGCACCGTGCTCGAGATCGTGCGCTCGGTGGAGCCGAACGACGCCGTCATCGGGCGCATGACCGAACTGTCGCAGCACGGCTTTCGCTTCGCGGCGGAAGCCTCGGCCCATGGCGCCAGCCTGGCGCGCCTGCTGCCCGTGATCGACTACGTCAAGATGGACCTGCGCGAACTGCCGGTGGTGACCCTGCTGTCGCTGGCGCCGCGCCTGCGCGGCACCGGCAAGCGCCTGGTGGCCGAAAAGGTCGAGACTCACAGCGAATACCGCACCTGCCTGGACATCGGCTTCGATTATTTCCAGGGCTATTATTTTGCCAAGCCGACCGTGATCGCCGGCCGCAAGCTGTCGCCTTTGCAGGCGGCGGTGCTGGACCTGTTGAACCTGGTGACCTCGGACGCCGACAATGCCGAGATCGAGCGCGCCGTGAAGAAGGACGTGACGCTCGGCCTGAACCTGCTGCGCCTGGTGAATACGCCGGCGGCCGGGGCAGGGCGCAAGATCGAGTCGGTCAGCCAGGCCCTGATGCTGCTGGGGCGCCGCCAGCTGCAGCGCTGGCTGCAGATCCTGCTGTACGCCGAGCCGGGCGTGCGCGGCCACAACCTCAGCCCGCTCCTGATGCTGGCCACCACCCGCGCGCGCCTGATGGAACTGCTGGCGCAGCGCCTGCGTCCCGGCCAGCGCAACGTGGCGGAGATCGCCTTCACGGTGGGCATGATGTCGCTGATGGACACCCTGTTCTGCATCCCGATGCAGGACATCGTGGAACAGATCCCGGTGATCGACGAAGTGCGCCATGCGCTGCTGGTGCGCCGCGGCTTCTTCGGCGAGCTGCTACGCCTGGCCGAGTCGATCGAGCGCATGGACGATGCGCAGGACGAGGTGGCGCCGGCGCTGCACGAACTGTCGATGGATGGCGACGACCTGGCCGAGCTCGAGATCTCGGCCTTCGAGTGGAGCGACAAGGTCGTTCGCTACGCTATCTAAGCCTACCTTACGTGACGCCGGAACGCGTCCACTGGCTGTGCAGCTCCGGATCCGTGCGCAGCTCCCACACCCCCAGCACGACCGTCGCGATGCCCGCCAGGACCAGGCTCCAGGTCATGGGCGGATCGCGCACGACCCCGACCAGCCAGGGCGAGACCGCCACCCACACCCCCACGACGATATTCAGCAGCACGGCCCAGACATAGGTCCTGACCAGGTCGAATGCGGCCAGCAGCGCGATGATCGCGCCCGCGATGTAAGCGTTGATCGCCGGGGGCGAATAGGAAGGATAGCCGAGCGCCCAGGGCGACATGAACAGCCAGACGCCACTCACGACCATGAGCTGGTCCTGCCAGTGCCGGGACGACGGATGTATCGCCATGATGTGATCCTCCATGCGTGGACGTCGCATTGCTTGGACAATGCTGCGGCGTGGAAGTTTGCAGAGGGCAGGGAAACGCCGCCGGCATCGACCGGCGGCGCAGGGAGGATCAGGACAGGTTCGGTGCCAGGTAACGCTCGAGTTCGCTCTTGTCCATGCCGCGACGGCGCGCCATGTCCTCGAGCTGGTCTTCGCCGATCTTGCCGACCACGAAGTACTTCGAGTCCGGGTGGGCAAAATAGAAGCCCGACACCGCGGCGCCCGGGTACATCGCGAAGGACTCGGTCAGTTCCATGCCGATCTCTTCCGCCTGCAGGGTGCGGAACAGCTCGGCCTTGACGGTGTGCTCCGGGCAGGCCGGGTAACCCGGCGCCGGACGGATGCCCTGGTAAGCTTCCTTGATCAGCGCCTCGTTCGACAGGTCCTCGCCCGCCGCGTAACCCCACAGGTCGGTACGCACGCGCTCGTGCAGGTACTCGGCAAAGGCTTCGGCCAGGCGGTCGGCCAGGGCCTTGAGCATGATCGAGGAATAGTCGTCGAGGGCCGCTTCGAAGCGCTGCTCGTGCTTCTCGATCCCCAGGCCGGCGGTGACCGCGAACATGCCGATGTAGTCGGCGATGCCGGAATCCTTCGGCGCCACGAAATCGGACAGGCACTGGTTCGGGCGCTGCTCGCCGTCCACCACCGGCTTGACGCCCTGCTGGCGCAGGCCGTACCAGGTGAAGGCGACTTCCTCCCGCGATTCGTCGGTATAGATCTCGATATCGTCGTCGTTGACGGCGTTGGCCGGCAGCAGCGCGATGGCGCCGTTGGCGGTCAGCCAGCGGCCTTCGATGATCTTCTTGAGCATCGCCTGGGCTTCCTCGAACACCTTGGTGGCGGCTTCGCCCACCACCTCGTCGGTGAGGATGGCGGGGTAGGGGCCGGCCAGGTCCCAGGTCTGGAAGAAGGGGCCCCAGTCGATGTAGCGCGCCAGTTCGCCCAGCTCGACGTTCTTGAAGACGCGGCGGCCGATGAACTTCGGCTTCACCGGTGCGTAGGCGAGCCTGGCCTTGTTGCCGCGCGCCTGCTCGAGGGTGAGCATCGGCAGCGCCTTCTTGTTGGCGTGCTGCACGCGGATGCGCTCGTAATCCTCCGCGAGCTCGATGATGTAGGCGTCGCGCGTGTCGTCGGTCAGCAGCGACTGGCCCACCGACACCGAACGCGAGGCGTCCGGCACGTAGACCACCGGGCCTTCGTAGTGCGGCGCGATCTTGACGGCGGTGTGGGCGCGGCTGGTGGTGGCGCCGCCGATCAGCAGCGGGATCTTCTTTTCGCGGAAGTAGGGATCGCGCTGCATCTCGCGCGCCACGTGCGCCATCTCTTCCAGCGAAGGCGTGATCAGGCCCGACAGGCCGACGATGTCGGCGTTCTCTTCCTTGGCCTTGGCCAGGATGTCGGCGGCCGGGACCATCACGCCCATGTTCACGATTTCGAAGTTATTGCATTGCAGGACCACCGAGACGATGTTCTTGCCGATGTCGTGCACGTCGCCCTTGACGGTCGCGATGACCATCTTGCCCTTCGGCTTGGCGACGATGCCGGTACGGCGTTCTTCTTCCGCCTTCTCTTCTTCGATAAAGGGCACCAGGTGGGCCACGGCCTGCTTCATCACGCGCGCCGACTTGACCACCTGTGGCAGGAACATCTTGCCCTGTCCGAACAGGTCGCCGACGATGTTCATGCCGTCCATCAGCGGGCCTTCGATCACGTGGATCGGACGGCCGCCGGACGCCAGGACCTGCTGGCGCATCTCTTCGGTGTCCTCGACGATCCACTGCGTGATGCCGTGCACCAGCGCGTGCGCCAGGCGCTTCTCGACCTTCGCCTCGCGCCACTCCAGGTTCTGTTCCTGCTTGCCGGCGCCGGCCTTCAGGGTGCCGGCGAATTCGATCATGCGCTCGGTGGCGTCCTCGCGGCGGTTCAGCACCACGTCCTCGACGCGCTCGCGCAGCTCGGCGGGCAGGTCGTCGTAGACGCCGACCATGCCGGCATTCACGATACCCATGGTCATGCCGGCCTTGATCGCGTGGTACAGGAACACGGTATGGATCGCCTCGCGCGCCGGGTCGTTGCCGCGGAAGCTGAACGAGACGTTCGACACGCCGCCGGACACCTTTGCGTGCGGCAGGTTCTTGCGGATCCAGGCGGTGGCTTCGATGAAGTCCACGGCGTAGTTGTTGTGCTCTTCGATGCCGGTGGCGATCGCGAAGATGTTCGGGTCGAAGATGATGTCTTCCGGCGGGAAGCCGACCTTCTCGACCAGCACTTGATAAGCGCGGGCGCAGATCTCGGTCTTGCGCGCGAAGGTGTCGGCCTGGCCCTGTTCGTCGAAGGCCATCACGATGACGGCGGCGCCGTAGCGGCGGCACAGCGTCGCCTGGCGGATGAATTCTTCTTCGCCCTCTTTCAGCGAGATCGAGTTGACGATGGCCTTGCCCTGCACGCACTTCAGGCCGGCCTCGATCACGCTCCATTTCGAGGAGTCGATCATGATCGGCACGCGCGAGATGTCCGGTTCGGACGCGATCAGGTTCAGGAAGCGCGTCATTGCGGCCACGGAGTCGAGCATCGCCTCGTCCATGTTGATGTCGATGACCTGGGCGCCGTTCTCGACCTGCTGGCGCGCCACCGACAGCGCCTCGTCGAACTGCTCGTTCAGGATCATGCGCGCAAAAGCCTTGGAACCGGTGACGTTGGTGCGCTCGCCGACGTTGACGAACAGCGAACTGTCGTCGATGGTGAAGGGCTCGAGGCCCGACAGGCGCATCGCGACCGGGACCTCAGGGACCTGGCGCGGCGGCGACGCTTCGAGAATCTTCGAAATGGCGGCGATGTGGTCCGGCGTGGTGCCGCAGCAGCCGCCGGCGATGTTGATGAAGCCGGCGTCGGCGAATTCGCGCAGCAGGGCCGAGGTGTCGCTGGGGAGCTCGTCGAAACCGGTGTCGCTCATCGGGTTGGGCAGGCCGGCGTTCGGGTAGATGCACACGAAGGTATCGGCGATCGTCGACAGCTCTTCGGCATACGGGCGCATCAGCGCGGCGCCCAGTGCGCAGTTCAGGCCGACGGTCAGCGGCTTGGCGTGGCGCACCGAGTTCCAGAAGGCGGCCACGGTCTGGCCCGACAGGATGCGGCCCGAGGCGTCGGTGACGGTGCCCGAGATCATGAGCGGCAGGCGCGGGGTTTCCGGGTGCTCTTCGAAGTACAGGTCGATCGCGAACAGCGCGGCCTTGCAGTTCAGGGTGTCGAAGATGGTCTCGACCAGCAGCACGTCGGAACCGCCGTCGACCAGGCCGCGCACCTGTTCATGATAGGAGGCGACCAGCTGGTCGAAGGTGATGTTGCGGAAGGCCGGGTCGTTCACGCTGGGCGAGATCGAGGCGGTCTTCGGGGTCGGGCCAAGGGCGCCGGCCACGAAGCGCGGCTTGTCCGGCGTACTGTATTTGTCGCAGGCGGCGCGCGCGAGCTTGGCGGCTTGCACGTTCATCTCGTAGGCGAGATGCGCCATGTGGTAGTCGTCCTGCGCCACGCCGGTGGCACCGAAGGTATTCGTTTCGATCAGGTCGGCGCCGGCGGCGAGGTAGCGCTCGTGGATCTCCTGGATGATGTGCGGCTGGGTGAGCGTGAGCAGCTCGTTGTTACCCTTGACGAAGAGCTCGCGCTGGCCGGCGCCTTCCGGCGCGCTGAAGTCCTTGAAACGCTCGCCGCGGTAGGCGGCTTCATCGAGCTTGTACTGCTGGATGATGGTGCCCATCGCGCCATCCAGGATCATGATGCGGCGCTTCAGGATGTCGCGCAGCTGGGAATCGATCGGGGAAATGGAGCGAAGTGGGGCGTTCATGGTGTCGTCTTTCTACGGCTTTACAGGCCGTTTACTATTGGGCGGTCTACGATTATACGTCAGGACGCCGGCTTGCTCTGCGGAGGGCGAAAATGCGATCCGCGTATGTATCTTTATGTATTGATTTCGCCGACTGTTACATGACGTTACAAAACCTAACACATCCGCAATCTTTACGTTACATACACGGACGACAATTAACGCGTCGTCACAGGTTGGCGAAGCTTTTAACGGGATGATTGCATGAACAAAGAATATGAGCCGGATTGGGACCAGCCGGTGAACCGCATCGAAGAACCGGCTGTCGCCGTGAAGCCCCAAACGATCAACGGCGTGAAACAGATCGTGACGATCCGTTTGGACGTGGACATGCTCGAATGGTTCAAGTCGGCGGGTCCGGGTTACCAGACCCGTATCAACCAGGTACTGCGCGAGTACATGGACGCCCAGCGCACGGCTGGGTCGCAAGAGAAGTGATGTATCGGGGCGAATGCCCCGATTTTCTTTTCAGGAGAAGACTTTTCCGCCCAGCGGGAAACTCTTGAGGAATTCCGCCGCAGCCAGGCGTTTGCCGCCAGGCTTTTGAAGTTCGGTCATGCGCAATGCACCGCTGCCGCAGGCGACCACGATGCCCCCCGCATCCGCCGCCAGCACCTGGCCCGGCGACCCATTTCCGGATGCCAGCTCCGCATTCCACACCTTGACCGTCACGCCGTCGACCAGCCCGTGCGCACCCGGGAAGGGATTGAAGGCGCGCACCCGGCGCCACAGCACGTCGGCGTCCAGGGCGAAATCCAGCTTCGCTTCTTCCTTGCTGATCTTGGCGGCGTAGGTCACGCCGGCTTCCGGCTGCGGCACCGCCTCGAGCTGGCCCTGTTCCATCTTGCGCAGCGCCTCGACGATCATGCGTCCGCCAAGCATGGCCAGTTTGTCGTGCAGGCTGCCGGTGGTGTCCGTGTCTTCAATGGCGACGCGTTCGATCAGCATCATCGGCCCGGTGTCGAGGCCTTCTTCCATGCCCATGATGGTCACGCCGGTCTCAAGGTCGCCGGCTTCGATCGCGCGGTGGATCGGCGCCGCGCCGCGCCAGCGCGGCAGCAGGGAACCATGGATATTGATGCAGGGCTTGATATCGAGCGTGCTGCGCGGCAGGATCAGGCCATAGGCCGCCACTACCATCACGTCGTAATCGAGCGCCAGCAGGCGCTCGTGGGCGGCGCGCGCTTCCTCGGCGCGTTGCGGGTCCTTGGCGTCCATGCGCAGCGACAGCGGCTGCGCCACGGGCATGCCGTGCGCCAGCGCATACTGTTTCACTGCCGAGGCCTGCAGCTGCATGCCGCGCCCGGCCGGGCGGTCAGGCTGGGTCAGGACCAGGGGAATCTCGAAGCCGGCCTCGTGCAGGGCACGCAGGGCGACGGCGGCGAACTCGGGCGTGCCGGCAAAAACGAGCTTCATCGGGGCCCCTGTCAGCGGCGGGCGCTGCGCAGGGCGGCTTCGCGCTCCATGCCGCGCTCTTCCTTCTGCAGCTTGGCCTTGATGCGGTTGCGCTTGAGCGGCGACAGGTACTCGACGAAGACCTTGCCCATCAGGTGGTCCATCTCGTGCTGGATGCACACGGCCAGCAGGCCGTCGGCGTCGAGCTCGAATTCCTTGCCTTCGACGTCGTAGGCCTTGACCTTGACGCGCGCCGGGCGCTCGACGCCATCGTAGATGCCGGGCACCGACAGGCAGCCTTCGTCGTAGACCTGCTTCTCGTCGCTGGCCCAGGTGATTTCCGGATTGACGAAGACCAGCAGCTGGTCGGTGGTTTCGCTGACGTCGATGACGACCACGCGCTCGTGCACGTCCACCTGGGTGGCGGCCAGGCCGACGCCCGGTGCGTCGTACATGGTCTCGGCCATGTCCTTGACCAGCTGGCGCAGGTGCTCGGTGCCGAATTCGGTGACCGGCTTGGCAATCTTGTGCAGGCGTGGATCAGGGTAGCGGAGGATCTTCAGTAAGGCCATGGTCGAAAAAGTAAGAGGAGATAGGTGTTCAATAAGATTGTTGCGCGCGTACAGAAATGCAACACATCCCCGATCCTGCAAGACGCGGTTTGTCTTGCTAGTTCAGGGATTTATGTGCAGAATTTGATTCAGTACGGCAACCTTTTGTCGATCAGAGCGGGTCATCGTGCTGTCTCTTTCCAGCAGACGATGCGCGCTGCCAGCCCTTCGGTGTCAAAGCCGCAATCCATGTGCGCCAAGCGGACGCAACGACGGACACAATGACGGAAATAAGCAATGAAAAATTTTAGCACAGTCGTGACCCGCGCTGCTGCCGCGGCCCTCGTCGCGTGTGCCGTGGCCGGCCCGGTCCAGGCCGCTCCAGCATCGTCCGCCGCTTGCGCTTTCCGCCCCAACGCGCCCGACCAGCATGTCGTGGTCAAGGGCGATACCCTCTGGGATATTTCCGCCACTTTCTTGCAGAACCCCTGGTGCTGGCCTCAGGTGTGGGGCATGAACCGCGACGAGATCCGTAACCCGCACTGGATCTATCCCGGCCAGGTCATCTATTTCGACCGCACCCGTGGCCGCCTGTCCCTGACCCGCCCAGGAAGCGGCGACGGCAGGGGCGAGCCGCCCATCACCAAACTGTCGCCGCAGCTGCGCAGCGAATCGCTCGAGCGCGACGCCGTGCAGTCGATCCCGGCCGGCATGATCGAGCCTTACCTGACCCAGCCGCTGGTGGTCGAAGCCAATGCCTTGGCCGGCGCCCCGCGCATCGTCGCGTCGCAGGAAGGCCGCGTCTACCTGGGCACGGGCGACCGCGTCTACGTCAAGGGCGAGCTGCAGGGCGGCAAGACCTTCCAGGTATTCCGTCCGAGCGGCCCGCTGCGCGATCCGCAGACCCGCAAGGTGCTGGCGCACGAGGCCGCCTACCTGGGCACCGTCACGCTCGACCGCGAAGCGGCGCCGGGTGTGGATGCGCATACCTTCCGCGTTGCCGAGACGCGTCAGGAAATGGGCGTGGGCGACCTCCTGATCCCGATGCCGCCGACGCCGGTGCGCAACTACATGCCGCATGCGCCGGCCCAGCCGGTCGATGCGCGCGTGATGTCGATCTATGCGGGCGTGACTTACGCCGGCCAGAGCCAGGTCGTCACTGTCAATCGGGGCGCAGTTGACGGGCTCGATGTCGGTTCCGTGCTGCAGCTCTATCATCTCGGGAAGACGGTGCCGGACCCGGCCAGCAAGGGCGTGCTCGGCTTCGGCAAACGGACGATCAAGCTGCCCGACGAGCAATATGGCAGCCTGTTCATTTTCCGCGTGTTCAGCAATGTCTCGTACGGACTGATCATGCAAGTGACGGCGCCGGTGGAAGTCGGCGACGTGGCGCGCTCACCGGAGTAACGCTTACCGTGCAGGACACGGCCACCCATACTGCTATTTCCAGCCCACCGGATTCCCGCGCCATCGCCGACTGGATACGGCTGGAAGGAACGGCAAGCGTGGGGTGCCGCACCGGCCGGTTGCTGCTGGACGTCTTCGGCTCGCCCGCGGCAATCTTCCGCGCCGGCCATGCGGCCCTGGCCGCTCATGTGCCGGCCGCGCAGGCCGCCGCCTTGTGCGCGCCGGTCTCGGCCGGGATCGCGCGGCAGATCGAGCGCACGCTGGCCTGGCTGTCGGAAGCGAACCGCCACCTCCTCACGTTGCACGACCCCGGTTATCCGCCAAGCCTGCGGCACATCCCCGATCCGCCGCTTCTCCTTTATCTACACGGACAGCGAGCCTTGTTGTCCTCGCCCATGATCGCCGTGGTCGGCAGCCGCAATGCCAGCACGCAGGGCAGGGCCAATGCGGCAGGCTTTGCGGAAAGCTTGTCGCATGCGGGTCTGTGCGTGGTATCGGGCATGGCGCTCGGCATTGATACGGCAGCGCACGAAGGCGCCTTGCGCGGTCCGGGTTCGACCATCGCCGTCATCGGCACCGGAGCAGACCGTGTCTACCCGGCGCGCAACCGCCCGCTCGCGCACCGCATTGCGGACGAAGGCTGCATCCTCAGCGAATATGCACTCGGCACCCCGCCGGTCGCCGGCAACTTCCCGCGCCGCAATCGCATCATCAGCGGCCTGGCGGCCGGCGTGCTGGTGGTCGAGGCGGCGGCGCAGTCGGGTTCCCTGATCACGGCGCAGATGGCGGCCGAGCAGGGGCGCGAAGTCTTTGCGCTGCCCGGGTCGATCCATTCGGCGCTGGCCAAGGGTTGCCATCAATTGATCCGCGAAGGCGCGCAACTGGTCGAGACCGTGGACGAGGTGCTGGCCGCGCTGCGGGTCTCGCCGCTCGTGCGGCAGGCTGCAGCGCTACCCGTCGCTGCCGGCGACGATGTGCTGCTGGCCGCGCTGGGTCACGATCCGGTGGAACCCGATGCGCTGCTGGCGCGCCTCGGTCTTGACGCCGGTGCGCTGGCCGGCGAACTGCTGGCGCTCGAGCTGGCCGGGCTGCTCGAACGCTTGCCCGATGGCCGTGTGCAGCGGGTGGTGCGTGCCGCGTGAATACGAGAAAGTACGGCTGTTCTCGTCATGCACGATGCATGAAGGCAGTGCGAAAAAGAGTATTCTTCTTGCGATATTTTTTGTGAAATGCTTGGCCTTAATTTTGTTAAAAATCGACAAAACTGATTGAACGGATAAGGCCACGAAACAACGTTTTTTACGTAGAGGGCGCCACGTGGCGTGCCAGGCTTGTGCCTCGGCGAGCTTAGCTGCTACAGTAGCGTCACTATGTTCGACATCCTGGTCTACCTCTACGAGACGTACTATCGTCCTGACGCCTGCCCCGAGCCGGCGGCCCTGGCACGCAAGCTGTCCGCCGTCGGTTTCGATGACATCGAGATTTCCGAGGCGCTGGACTGGCTCTCCGGGCTGACCGAAGTGGCAGTTTCCGACGCCATCGATGCCTGCACCGGCATCCGCTACTACGTGGACGAAGAATATATCGAACTGGGTAGCGCCGCGATCGGCTTCATCCAGTTCCTCGAGAGCGCCAAGGTGCTCAGCCCCGTGCAGCGCGAGATCGTCATCGAACGCGCCTTGGCCTGTGACGAGTCGCCGGTGGCGCTCGGCAAGCTCAAGATCATCGTGCTGATGGTACTGTGGAGCCAGGGCAAGGAACCCGATGCGCTCATGTTCGACGACCTGTTCGGCGACGACGACGACCAGGAACCGCGCCTGCTGCACTGAGCAGCGCATCGAGAAGGAACGGGCCGCAAGGCCCGTTTTTCATTTGGGCGCCTGCGCGGCGCCGGCCTTGCGGATCCGTTCCCCGAACGATTCCTCCTTCAATGCGTCGATCGCGTCGCTCAGTGCCTCCGACAAGGGATAAGGCAGTTGCGCATCCAGGCTGGCTGCAGCCGCCGCCGTCGCCTTCCAGCACGCCTTCAGCCGGGGCAGCATGGCGCGTCCCGCGTCGCTCAGCGTGACCATCTTCCGGCGACCATCGAGCTTGCCCGCGCTGGCCACCAGCAAGCCTTCCTTGATCATCAGCGCCACCGTCTGCGTGGCCGCCGGCTGCGTGATGCCGGCGCGCACCGCGATTTCGCCGATCGTCAAGGGCTCGTGCGCGAGCAGGGTGCGCATCACGGGCGTATAGCGCGGCCGGTAGGCCAGGCCGGCGTCGAGGTAGGACTGTTCGACCGCGCCGTCGAGCAGTTCGATCAGGTGGCGCAATTGCGTACCGAGGCCCTGTTTCATGGCCGCGGCAGGATGTGGCCGGCGCGTAGCGCGCGGCGCAGCAGCACGGCCGTGGCCAGCCCCATCACGATGAAGGTGATGGCCGAGCCTTCGAGCCCGTAGGCGCCGCCGGTCAGCCATTCCGGCCCGGTGAGCTGGCCCTGCAGCATCCCACGTGCCGGACTCCCGGAGGTCGGCAGCGAGAACACGCCGTCGGAGATGAAGTTCCAGGCGAAGTGGGCGCCGACGGGCAGCCACAGGCGCCGCGTGGCCAGATAGGCGGCGGCGAACATCAGGCCGGCCAGCGCCGTGTTCAGGACCGCAAGCAGGGTGATGCCGGCATTCGGCAGGTGCGCCAGTGCGAAGATCACGGCCGACAGCGACAGGGCCCACCAGCTGCCGAGCGAGCGCTCGGGCAGGCGGAACAGCACCCCACGGAACAGGATCTCCTCGACCAGGGCGACGAAGACCATCTCGGTGAAGGACTTCGCCAGGATCGTCCAGTCCCCAAGGCCGGTGAACCCGTAGCTGCCGCTTGCCGCCAGCACGCCGACCACCGCTAGGAAGGTCGCCGCGCCGACGGCCAGCCCGGCGCCGAGTTCGCGCATGCCCGCCGGGCCGCGCAGCTCCGACAGCACGCGCCGCTCGATGCGGCGCACGTAGAGTGTATAGCCGCCGTAAGCCACGAGGCCCGCCAGCAGGGGTGGCCAGTAGGCGCGCATGGACTTGTCGGGGATCTGGCTGGACAGCACCAGCACCAGCGCGACCGGCACGCAGACGGCCAGCAGTGCCAGCAGGATGCGCACGAGCGTGAAGCGGGTGAGGCCATGGCTCGGTGCGGCCGGGGAAAGGGTGGGCGAGGCGGTGATGGTGTTCATGAACGCTCCCTGGAGAACAGGTTTGTCGGCTGACGAGACAATCATATAAGCGCTTATATAAATTGAAAAGTCTTATTTTTCCTGCATGGCCGGGCGGCCGGTTTTCCCGGGTGGGGCAGGGGCCAGTCTGCCGTTTTGCACCAAAGCGGCGAGCACGCAAAGCGAGGCCTGTCCCGCTGCGCACACTTGCGGTGCGGCTGTCATCGCGCTTATCATTGGCCGCTCAATCCAGACTGTTACTATCCAGACACTACGGTTTTGACAACCGTCCAGCCTGCAAGCATGTATGATGCGCGGGCAAAAGCCACTTATATATAGAGCACCCGAGAAACACTATGACCAAATCCCTCATCATCGCAGAGAAGCCGTCGGTCGCGAACGACATCGCGAAGACGCTGGGCGGCTTCACCAAGCACGATGAGTACTTCGAATCCGACCAATACATCCTGTCGTCCGCCGTCGGCCACCTGCTCGAGATCACGGTGCCCGAGGAGTACGACGTCAAGCGCGGCAAATGGAGCTTCACGCACCTGCCGGTGATCCCGCCGTACTTCGCGCTGAACCCGATCGCCAAGACCGAGTCGCGCCTCAAGGTGCTGAACAAGCTGATCAAGCGCAAGGACGTCACCACCCTGATCAACGCATGTGACGCGGGACGCGAAGGAGAACTCATCTTCCGCCTGATCGCGCAGGCCGCCAAGGCCAAACAGCCGGTCAAGCGCCTGTGGCTGCAGTCGATGACGCCGAACGCGATCCGCGAGGGCTTCGCCCACCTGCGCAGCGACGAAGAGATGCTGCCGCTGGCCGACGCCGCGCGCTGCCGCTCCGAGGCCGACTGGCTGATCGGCATCAACGGTACCCGCGCCATGACCGCCTTCAATTCAAAAGAGGGCGGGTTCTACTTGACGACGGTAGGCCGGGTGCAGACCCCGACCCTGTCGATCGTGGTCGAGCGCGAAGAGAAGATCAAGAAGTTCGTCCCGCGCGACTACTGGGAAGTGCGCGCCGAGTTCGTGTGCGCCGCCGGCGTCTACGAAGGGCGCTGGCTGGATACGAACTTCAAGAAGGACGAGAACGATCCGGAGAAGCGCGCCGAGCGCCTGTGGAGCCGCGCCGCCGCCGATTCGATCGTCGCCGCCTGCCGCGGCAAGCAGGGCGTCGTCACCGAGGAGTCGAAGCCGACCACCTCGATGGCGCCGGCCCTGTTCGACCTGACCAGCCTGCAGCGCGAGGCCAACGGCCGCTTCGGCTTCTCGGCCAAGAACACGCTCGGCCTGGCCCAGGCGCTGTACGAGAAGCACAAGGTGCTGACCTATCCGCGTACCGATTCGCGCCACCTGCCGGAAGACTACATCGCGACCGTCAAGAACACGCTGGAGTCGCTGAACGAGACCAACAACTACCAGCAGTTCTCGAAGCAGGTGCTGAAGAACGGCTGGGTCAAGCCGAACAAGCGCATCTTCGACAACACCAAGATCTCGGACCACTTCGCGATCATCCCGACCGGCGTCATCCCGAAGAACCTGACCGAGCCGGAACAGAAGCTGTACGACCTGGTCACGCGCCGCTTCCTGGCCGTGTTCTTCCCGCCGGCCGAGTTCCTGGTGACGACCCGCTTCACCGAAGTCTCGGGCCACCAGTTCAAGACCGAGGGCAAGGTGATGACCAACCCCGGCTGGCTGGCCGTGTACGGCAAGGACACCACCGGCGACGACAAGGACGGCGCCAACCTGGTGCCGGTGCAGAAGGGCGAGAAGGTCCTGGCCGACAAGGTCACGCCGAACGGCCTGGTGACCAAGCCCCCCGCGCGCTACACCGAAGCGACGCTGCTGTCGGCGATGGAAGGCGCTGGCAAGCTGGTCGACTCCGACGAGCTGCGCGACGCCATGGCCGGCAAGGGCCTGGGCACGCCGGCGACGCGCGCGGCCATCATCGAAGGCCTCTTGACCGAAAAATACCTGGTGCGCGAAGGGCGTGAACTGATCCCGACCGCGAAGGCATCGCAGCTGATGACGCTGCTGCGCGGCCTGGGCGTGAACGAACTGACCGCGCCCGAGCTGACCGGCGAGTGGGAGTTCAAGCTCTCGCAGATGGAGAAGGGCAAGATCTCGCGCGACGAATTCATGCGCGAGATCGCGCAGATGACGCAGATTATCGTCAAGCGCGCCAAGGAATACGACAACGAGACCATCCCGGGCGACTACGCGACCCTGAAGACCCCGTGCCCGAACTGCGCCGGCGTGGTCAAGGAAAACTACCGCCGCTTCGCCTGCACCAAGTGCGACTTCTCGATGTCGAAGACGCCGGGCAGCCGCCAGTTCGAGATCGCGGAAGTCGAGGAGCTGCTGGAGAAGCGCACCATCGGCCCGCTGCAGGGCTTCCGCTCGAAGATGGGCCGTCCGTTCGCGGCGATCCTGCGCATCGTGCGCGACGAGGACATCCAGAACTTCAAGCTCGAATTCGACTTCGGCCAGGACCAGGACGATGGCGAGGAAGGCGAGGGCGTCGACTTCACCGGCCAGACCGCGCTCGGCCCCTGCCCGAAGTGCGCCAGCGGCGTGTACGAGATGGGCCTGGCCTACGTGTGCGAGAAGACGGTCGCCAAGCCCAAGGCCTGCGACTTCCGCAGCGGCCGCATCATCCTGCAGCAGGAGATCCTGCCGGAACAGATGGCCAAGCTGCTCAACGACGGCAAGACCGACCTGCTGCCGGGCTTCGTTTCGCAGCGCACGCGCCGTGCCTTCAAGGCCTTCCTGGTGCGCGGCAAGGACGGCAAGATCAGCTTCGAGTTCGAGGAGCGCAAGGCCAAGCCCGCGGCAAAAGGCAAGGCCGCTGCAGCCGACGGCGCCGCGGATGGCGCGGATGCCGCCGATGGCGCGGCAGCACCGGCGGTGAAGGCGGCGCGCAAGACCGCGGCCAAACCCGCGGCCAAAGCGGCCACCAAGACTGCCGCCAAGACGGCCGTGCGCAAGCCGGCGGCGAAGAAGATTGCGTCGGCGGCGAAGAAGTAAGCGCTGCGCTTCAGCCAGCGGAAAACGCGAACCCTCGGGTTCGCGTTTTTTATTTCATGCCGGCGGTTTTACCTGACCGTCTCCAGGATCCAGTCGCTGACCAGCGCGAGCGTGGCCGGCGCGAAGCTCTCTGCGATGTCGAAATACTCCGAGCTGGCGCCGGTCGGCGCGGTCTGGAACAGGTGGTTCAGTCCCGGCAGCTCCTTCACGGCGGCGCGCGGGTTGTCCTTGAGCGCCGTGCGGATCGCGCCGAGGTTCATGGCGGCGGGCACCTGGAAATCGCGTTCGCCGTTCAGGACCAGGACCGGCTGGCGGACGGTCTGCAGCACGGGACCGGGTTCATGCCTCAGGAAGGCATGGAACCAGGGCGTGGAAAACGCCTGGACGCGCCGCATGCCCGTCCCTGCCGGGAGCGTGCCATTGCGCTCGGCTTCTTCCATCGCCTGGCGCGCCTTGTCGGTGGCAGCTTGCAGTCGCGGTTCCGAGGCCAGGGCCGCGAGCAGCGCGCGGTTCAGTGTGCGTTCCCTGGCCAGCATCTCCTCCGGCATGCCCTGCGCCCTGGCGCCCAGGGCCAGCTGTTCGACCATGAGCAGTTCGCCCCGCACGCCCGGCGCTGCCAGCATCACGACGAAGGCCAGGCCCGGATCGCGCGCGGCCACCAGCGGTGCGATCAGCCCGCCCTCCGAATGGCCGACCATGCCGATGCGCCGGGTGTCGACCTCGGCGCGGCTGCGCAGGAAACGCACGGCAGCCTCGGCATCGGCGGCGAAATCGAAGGTGCTCGCATCCTTGTACACGCCGGTCGACTTGCCGACGCCGCGTTTGTCGTAGCGCAGTACGGCGATCCCCTGGCGGTTCAGGTAGTCGGCCAGGACCACGAACAGCTTGTGCTCGGCCACGTTTGCAGTACGGTCGAGCGGGCCGGAGCCGTGCACCAGCACGACTGCCGGGAACGGGCCCTTGCCCTGCGGGACGCTGAAGGTGCCGGCCAGCCGGTCCTGGCTCGGAGCATTGTCGAAGCTGACCTCGCTGCTCGTATAGGCCGGCTGGCGCGCGGCAATCGCCTCTTCTTGCGGGCGCTTCGGTTTCCGGGCGTCGGCATCGGTGCGCGCGAGGCTCAAGGGAGTGCTCTGGCCTCCCTGGCTCCAGGTGCCGACCCAGGCCTTGGCCTCGTCGTTCCAGCGCGCCGTGAAGCCGGCGTTGAGCGCGAGCAGTCTGAAACTGATCTGGTCCTCGCTGACCGCGAGCTGGTCTACCTTCGTGACCAGGCGCTGCTGCGGAACGCTCAATGTGCCTTCCCAGCGTCCTTCCGCTGCCTTGTCGAACTGCAGGAAAACGCTCAGGGAGTTCGCAATTCGGCCTTTCCAGTGGCCGGCAGCATCTTCGGCCTGCGCAGGACCGGCACTCATGAGGAAGGCGGCCAGCAGGCTGGCGGGTAGCGATTTCATGCGGTCTCTTTCCTTGGTTTCGAAACAAGGAATGTAACCGCGCAGGAAACCGGACACAACAATGAGGCAGCAGTTGATTCCTCCTGCATACGCTGTTGTAAGCCTTCGCCAAAGCACAAAAATTTGCTTTTCATTAATCCCATGTTCCGGTAATAATCGAACAGGGTTTATCCCGCCAGTTTCATCATTCGGTCCCGCCCCACGGCATAACTCTTACAACGAAAAGACCCGTCTGACCCCATGAAGCTCTCCGACCTGAAAATCGCGACCCGCCTGTACCTCGGCTACGGCATCCTGATCGGCATCACCTCCATCGTCGTCGCCATCGCTTACGGCAACGTCACCGCGCTCGATTCCGCCAACGACGCCAACGTGCACACCTACAAGGTGCTGGCCGAAGTCGACGGCGCCATGGAGGCGCTGGTCAACATCGAAACGGGCGAGCGGGGCTATGCCTTGACCGGCCAGGAGGCCTCGCTGCAGCCCTACACGGCCGGCCTGCAGGAATTCCAGCAGCACCTCGAGCGGGCGCTGGCGCTCACCGCCGACAACGAGGCGCAGCAGGGGCGCCTCAAGCAGCTGGCGCAGCACCAGCGCGACTGGATGGCGCACGCCATCGAGCCGGTGATCGCCCAGCGCCGCGCCGCCGTCGGCGACGACCTGTCGCAGGTTGTCGCGACTGTCAGGGAGGGCAAGGGCAGGGCAGGCATGGATGCCATGCGCGCGACGGTGGCGCAGATCAGGGCCGCCGAAGACACGCTGCTGGCGGAGCGCGCGGCGCAGATCGGCGAAGCGCGTTCGGCCATGCGCCGCACCCTGATCGGCGGCGGCCTGATCGCCGCGGTGCTGGCGGTCTTCATGGCCTACCAGCTGGGCCGGAACGTCAGCATCCCGCTGGGCCGCGCGGTCGGCCTGGCGCGCAGGGTGGCCGAGGGCGACCTGACCGCCGAGGTCAAGGTCCGCACCCGGGACGAAGCCGGCGAACTGATGGCCGCGCTGAAGGACATGAACGCTTCCCTGGTGGCGATCGTCTCGAAGGTGCGCGCCGGAACTGAGACCATCGCGACCGCGGCCAGTGAGATTTCGGCCGGCAACCACGACCTTTCCAGCCGTACCGAACAGCAGGCTGCGTCGCTCGAGGAAACCGCGTCGTCGATGGAAGAGCTGACCTCGACCGTCAAGCAGAACGCCGACAACGCACGCCAGGCCAACCAGCTGGCCGCGAGCGCCGCCGACACCGCCGCACGCGGCGGCGAAGTGGTGGCCGAGGTGGTGACCACGATGGGCTCGATCAACGAAGCCTCGCGCAAGATTGCCGACATCATCACCGTCATCGACGGCATCGCCTTCCAGANNAGACCAACATCCTGGCGCTGAATGCGGCCGTGGAGGCGGCGCGCGCCGGCGAGCAGGGCCGCGGCTTCGCGGTGGTGGCGGGCGAGGTGCGCAACCTGGCGCAGCGCTCGGCCGCAGCCGCCAAGGAGATCAAGGGCCTGATCGGCGACTCGGTGTCGCGCGTGGAAGCCGGTTCGCGCCTGGTGGACCAGGCCGGCCGCACGATGGATGAAGTGGTGGCGAGCGTGAAGCGCGTCTCCGACATCATCGGCGAGATCGCAGCGGCCAGCGACGAGCAGCGCGAGGGCATCGAGCAGGTGAACGGCTCGATCGTGCAGATGGACCAGGTGACCCAGCAGAACGCGGCGCTGGTCGAGCAGGCCGCCGCCGCCGCGGCCGCGATGCGCGAGCAGGCCGCCGGGCTGGCGCAGCTGGTGGATACCTTCCAGATTGCGGAGCAGGGGCGGGCGCAAGCGCCGGTGAAAGCCCTGCCGCGCATGCCGGCACGCGCAGCACTGCCGCGTGGCCGCAAGACGGCGCAAGGCGGCCGGCAGCCCGTGAAGGCGCAGGCTTCAGCCGAGGCTGCCGAAATCGCCGAGGTAAATTAAGAGCCCTGGCAGACCATTGGCTTGCTCTCAGAAAGGTAGCAACACCGCAAACCGAGACAAACGTCGGCGTTTAGCCAAAAGAGGTAATTGACCAGACGTAAACGTATTTTGATTGTCGATTAGGAACTAGGGGTGTAAGTGGAAAAGAGATATTAGGTTTTCGTAAGCAGCACATTCCGTGATCTTGAGGATGAGAGGCAGGAAGTCATGCACGCACTCCTTGAATTGGATTGTATACCATCCGGCATGGAGCTTTTCCCAGCTGCGAATGAAACTCAGTGGAACCTGATCAAGAAGGTGATAGACGACTGTGACTACTACGTTTTGATTCTTGGCGGGCGCTATGGCTCGATTGGGCCTGAAGGCATTAGTTACACGGAGATGGAGTATCGATATGCACGGCTTTGTTGAGCAAATTGAG
>NZ_DKJX01000123.1:0-46481 GCF_002454935.1 Massilia sp. UBA6681 | reverse complement strand
TGGCGGCGGCAGCGGGGCGCGGCGCCACAGCAGCCATCCGGCCGCCAGCAGGGCGGCGCCCAGGGCGCGGCCGAGCGCGACGAACACCGGATCAAGCTGCGCGACCGCCATGCGGGTAAAGGGCATGGTCAGGCTGAACATCGCCACGCCGAGCAGGCCGAGCAGCATGCCCCGGTTCTGGTCAGGGGTATCCGTGCTGCGGATGGCAGCGGCGGCGGGGCAGGCGGCGGTAGGCATGGGAGTCCTTCGGAAGATGCTTGCGGCGAGGTGGGCACAGGTCTATGCTAGCGCGGTGGACCAATACAGTCCCAGTACACTTTGCTACTTAATTTCTTCACTGTGATGGTGAAATGACTAATACGCCCGTCTTGAGCCTGGCGCGCGATTCCGGCGAGCCGCTGGCCGACCAGATCGTGCGCCTCGTTGCCGCCCGCATCGACGAGCGCCTGCTGCGCCCCGGCGCACGCATGCCCTCGATCCGCCAGTTCGCCGCAAGCCACGGCGTGTCGCCCTTCACCGTGGTGGCCAGCTACGACCGGCTGGTGGCCCAGGGCTACCTGGATTCGCGCCGCGGCGCCGGGTTCTTCGTGCGCGGGCGGACGCCGGTACCCGCGGGCTCGGCCGACAGGGCGCTGGCGCCCGTAGGGAGCGCCGGCGCCAGCCTCGACGTCGCCTGGCTGATCCGCAACCTGTTCCGGCAATCCCCGCTGCAGCACTCGCCGGGCGCGGGCGTGCTGCCGGCCGACTGGCTCGACGGCCCGGCCGTGGCCAGGGCCCTGGCAAGTCTGAGCCGGCAGAACAGCGCCGCCTTCCTCGGCTATGGCGCGCCGCAGGGCTTCCTGCCCCTTCGCCAGCAGCTGCAGCGCAAGCTGGCCGAGTTCGAGATCGGCGCGCCGCCGGAACAGATCGTCATGACCCTGGGCGTGAGCCAGGCGCTCGACCTGGTGGCGCGCGAATTCTGCCGGCCGGGCGACACCGTTTTTGTCGACGATCCGGCCTGGTTCCTGATGTTCGGATCGTTTGCCGCCATGGGCCTGAACGTGGTCGGCGTGCGCCGCCTTGGCGACGGTCCCGACCTGGAGCAACTGGCCGAGCTGGCGGCGCGCTACCAGCCGCGCCTGTACGTGATCAACTCGGTGCTGCACAACCCGACCTCGACCTCGCTGTCGGCCTCGAAAGCCTTCCAGGTCCTGCGCCTGGCCGAGCAGCATGGTTTTACGGTGGTGGAGGACGACATCTACGCCGATCTCCATCCCGGGAATGCGACGCGCCTGGCGGCGCTCGACGGCCTGCGCCAGGTGATCTACCTGGGTGGCTTCTCGAAATCGATGGCGCCCAACCTGCGGGTCGGCTTCATCGCGGCATCAAGCGAGCGGGCGCAGCGCCTGGCCGACCGCAAGATGCTGGCCACGCTCACCACCAGCGACATCGGCGAGCGCGTGGTCTACAAGATCCTGTCCGATGGACTCTACCGCAAGCACCTGGACCGGGTGCGCAGCCGCCTGGACGCGGTACGGCCGAAGGCATTGCGCCAGATCGAGGCGCTCGGCCTGCGCCCCGAACCGGCCCCGGCAAGCGGCATGTTCGTCTGGGTCGATGCCGGCCGCGACACCAACGAGCTGGCCGCGCGCGCCATGCGGGAAGACCTGCTGCTGGCGCCGGGCAGCCTGTTCTCGCCAAGCCAGCTGCCCTCGACCCGCATGCGCCTGAACGTCGCCGCGCTGCAGGACCCGGCGACCTTCCGCTTCCTCGAACGTGCGTTGACCGGCTGAGGCTCAGGCGCCGGGCACCTGCCTGGCCATCTCGGCCGCGATTTCCTGCGGCGTCATGTCGCGCAGGTGGGTGGCGATCGCCCAGCGGTGGCCGAAGGGATCGACCAGCTGGCCGTAGCGGTCGCCCCAGAACGCATCGCCCAGCGGCATGATGGGCTGGCCGCCGGCGGCCAGCGCCCGTTCCCAGACCGCATCGGCGTTGGGAACGTAGAGGTGGATGGAGACCGCCGACCCCGGCGCGGGAATCTGTCCGCTGCTGCAGAATTCGGGGAATTCGTCGCACAGCATGAGGATCGAATCGCCGATGCGGATGCTGGCGTGCAGGAGCCTGCCGCCCGGCCCCGGCATGCGATCGAGTTCGACGGCGCCGAAGGCTTGCTGGTAGAAGGCAATGGCGTCGGCCGCGCCCTTGCAGATCAGGTGCGGGGTGATGCTGTGGAAACCTTCGGGGATGGGACGTGCTGCCTGATTCATGATTGGACCTCCTGTTCTGGTTGTGGGGTGCTACTGCCACTACGACGAACGGGGAGGTCCGGATTCGACATGCGCCGCCAAATTATTTTTTTCCGAGCTCCACCCAGCGCGAACCCGCGTCGTGGCTGGCCAGCACGGCGTCGATGAAGCGCAGGCCGGCCACGCCGTCCTCGACCGTCGGCAGGCTGGCGCTCGCCGCCGGCAAGGGCTGGCCGGCCTCGGCCGCATGGATCTGCGCCGCCGCGTCCCGGTACAGCTGGGCGAACGCCTCCAGGTAGCCTTCCGGATGGCCGCAGGGCACGCGGGTCGCATGTCCGGCCGCGACGCCGCCCACGCGGCCGCGCGTGAGCCGCTGCGCACAGCCGCCCTGGGGCGTCAGGACGAGCTCGTTCGGGTTCTCCTGGTCGAAAGCGAGGCTGGCCTTGCTGCCGAACACCCGCAGCTTGAGCGCGTTCTCGCAGCCGGTCGCCATCTGGCTCGACCACAGCATGCCGCGCGCGCCGTTCGGGTAGCGCAGCATCACCTGCACGTGGTCGTCCAGGATGCGCTCCGGCGTGAACGAGTGCAGCTCGGCCAGCAGTTCGCTCGGCTGGATGCCGGTAACAAAAGCCGCGAGGTGGAAGGCATGGGTGCCGATGTCGCCGGTACAGCCGGTCGGGCCGGCGCGGCGCGGATCGTTGTGCCAGTTGGTGGCCTGGAATTCCGGGGACTGGTTGGCGGCTTCGGCCATCCAGTCCTGGGCGTACTCCACGTGCACCAGGCGCACGTCGCCGATCGCGCCCGAGGCGACCAGTTCGCGCGCGTGGCGCACCATCGGGTAACCGCTGTAGGTGTGGGTGAGGGCGAACACCCGCCCCTTGGCGCGCGCCAGGGCGGCCAGTTCTTCTCCTTCGCCCAGCGAAATGCCGAGCGGCTTGTCGCAGATGACGTGGATGCCGGCTTCCAGGAAGCTTCTCGCCACCGGGGTGTGCAGGTGATTCGGCGTGACGATCGCCACCACGTCGATGCCGTCCGGACGCTGGCTTTCCAGCCGCGCCATCTCGCGGTAGTCGCTGTAGCTGCGCGCCGGGTCGAGCCGGATCGCCGCGCCGCTGCGCAAGGCGCGCTCGGCGTCGCTGGAGAGGGCGCCGGCCACGATCTCGTAGCAGTCGTCCAGGCGCGCCGCGATGCGGTGCACGGCGCCGATGAAGGCGCCGTCGCCGCCACCCACCATCCCCAGGCGCAGCCGGCGCGGGGGCAGGCCGTCCTGCTTGTCCGTTTCGTTACGTTCGATCGCACTCATGCTTCGATCCCCATCAGCTGGCGCAGGGCGGAGCGGTCGGCGCCGCCGCCTGCGAAATCGTCGAAGGCGCGCTCGGCGACCCGGATGATATGGCGGCGAATGAAATCGGCGCCTTCGCGCGCGCCGTCTTCCGGATGCTTGAGGCAGCACTCCCACTCGAGCACCGCCCAGCCGGCGTAGTCGTACTGCGCCAGTTTCGAGAAGATGGCCGAAAAGTCGATCTGGCCGTCGCCCAGCGAGCGGAAGCGCCCGGCGCGCTCGGCCCAAGAGCTGTAGCCGCCATAGACGCCCTGGCGCCCGGTCGGGCGGAATTCGGCGTCCTTGACGTGGAAGGCCTTGATGCGCTCGTGGTAGATGTCGATGAAGGAGAGATAATCGAGCTGCTGCAGCACGAAGTGGCTCGGGTCGTACAGGATGTTGGCGCGGCGGTGGCCTTTCACTCCGTCCAGGAAGCGCTCGAAAGTCACGCCGTCGTGCAGGTCCTCGCCTGGATGCAGTTCGTAGCACACGTCCACGCCGGCGTCTTCGAAAGCGTCCAGGATCGGCAGCCAGCGCCGCGCCAGTTCGCCGAAGGCTTCCTCGACCAGGCCGGCGGGCCGCTGCGGCCATGGATACAGGTAAGGCCAGGCGAGCGCGCCCGAGAAGCTCGCGTGCGTGTTCAAGCCAAGGCGGCGCGAGGCGCGCGCCGCGTTCTTCATCTGGCCGACCGCCCATTCCTGGCGCGCCCGCGGGTTGCCGCGCACCTGCGGCGCGGCGAAGCCGTCGAACAGGGCGTCGTAGGCCGGATGCACGGCCACCAGCTGGCCCTGCAGGTGGGTCGACAGCTCGGTGATCGCCAGGCCGTGCGCGGCGAGCACGCCCTGGATCTCGTCGCAGTAGTCCTGGCTCTCGGCGGCGATGTCGAGGTCGAACAGGCGCTTGTCGGTCGGCAGCTGGATGCCCGCGTAGCCCAGGCTGCTGGCCCAGGCGGCCAGGTTGGCCAGGGTGTCGAAGGGCGCCTGGTCGCCCATGAATTGGGCGAGGAAGATCGCCGGTCCCTTGATGGTTTTCATGCTGAGGCCTGTCGTATCAGTAAGGCGAATCGGGGAAATAGAACTGCTTGGCGTTCTCGCGCGTGATCAGGACCGACGGAATGATCGTCCTGCCCGGCAGGGCCTGGCCCTTCAGGCGCGCATTGGCGGTCATCTTGATAGCGTCGTAGATGAACTTGGGCGAGTAGGACACGTCGGCCTGCACCAGCTTGTCGCCGTCCATCACCTTCTTGACCGCGAACTTGGCGCCGGCGCCGCCGAACACTTCCTTGATGTCGCTGCGCTTGGCCTGCTCGATGGCCTTGATGACGCCGATCGCCATGTCGTCGTCGGACGCCCACACGGCGTCGATCTGCTTGAAGCGGGTCAGGTAGTCCTGCATGACCTTGAAGGCGTCGTCGCGGTTCCAGTTGCCGTACTTGGCATCGAGCACCTTGATGCCCGGGTGCTTCCCGATCTCGGCCTGGAAGGCCTTGACGCGCTCGTTGTCGATGGTGCTCGGCATGCCGCGCAGGACCACGATATTGCCCTTGCCGTTCATGCGCTTGGCCAGGTATTCGGCCGGCAGCCTGCCGAAGGCCGTGTTGTCGCCGGCGACATAGGCATGCTGGGCCGCCGGATTGGTCAGGCCGCGGTCGACCACGGTCACGTAGACGCCCTTGTTCTTGACCTGTGCCACCGGCTGGGTCAGCGAAGCCGATTCCAGCGGCAGGATCACCAGCGCGTTCATCTTGTTCACCACCAGGAGGTCCTGCACCTGGTTGGCCTGCTCGGGCGTGCTGCCGGCGGTCTTGACGATGATCTTCAAGCCAGGGTTGGCCGCTTCCAGCTCGCGCTTGGCCTGGTTGGCCCACCAGACTATGCCGCCGGTGAAGCCATGGGTGGCGGTGGGGATGGCCACGCCGATGGTCAGTTTTTCAAGGGCGAAAGCCTGGCCGCTGCCGAGCACCAACAGGCAGGCCGCGGCCAGTTTGCCGAATTGTCGTTTGGATGGACGCATGGAGATTCCTTTGTTAATGAATAAACGGTTCAGCGGCGGCCGCGCTGCAAATACGCCACGGCGATGATCACCACGCCCTGCACGGCAGGGTTCAGGTGCACGCTGATGATGCTGGTGAGGTTCAGGATGTTGCCGATCACGGACAGCAGGATGGCGCCGATCACGGTGCCCATGACGCGCCCCGAGCCGCCCCTGAGCGAAGTGCCGCCCACGACCACCGCGGCGATGGCCTCCAGCTCCCACAGGATCCCGGTGGTGGGCGTGGCCGAACCCAGGCGCGGCACGTACAGGATGGTGGCGATCGCCACGCACACGCCCAGCAGCAGGTAGGTCAGCACCTTGACGCGGTCGACGCGGATCGCGGCATAGCGCGCCACCTGTTCGCTGGAACCGATCGCCTGCACGTGCTGGCCGTAGGCGGTGCGGTTCAGGATCAGGGCGCCCAGCAGGGCCACCAGGGCGAACACCCATACCGGCACCGGCACGCCCAGCAGGCTGTGGTAGTAGACCGGGCTGTAGGTCTCGGACAAGGTGAAATCGAGCGTCAGGGCGCCGCCGTCCGACAGCCAGGTCAGCACGGCGCGGAACACGCCGAGGGTGCCGAGCGTGACGATGAAGGCTTCGATGCGGCCACGCGCAATCAGGAAACCATGCAGGATGCCGAACACCGCGCCGAAGGCGAGCGCCAGCCCGATGCCGAGCAGGACGATGGTGACGGCGCCGGGCGGATTCGCGCCGCTTGCCAGCGCGTTCATCGCCACGATCATGACGCCCGCGATCAGCGCCGCCATCGAGCCGACCGAGAGGTCGATGCCGCCGGAGACGACCACGAAGGTCATGCCGACCGCGATGATGCCGATGAAGGCCGTGCGGGTGAGCACGTTCATCAGGTTGTCGAAGGTGGCGAAATCGGGATTGAGCAGGCCGCCCGCAATGCAGAGCAGGATCAGGGCCAGCGCCGGGCCGAGGCCCTTCAGGCGCGGCAGGGCAGGCAGGAAGGAGGGCCTAGTGGCGGGTGTGTTGGGTGTCGGTTGCATGGGAAATGATGTTTTCTTCACTGAGTTGGTCGGGGCCGAGCACGGCCTGCAGGCGCCCGCCGTGCAGCACCGCCACCCGGTGCGACAGGCCGATCAGCTCGATCAGTTCGGACGAGATGACGATTACCGCGCGGCCCTCGGCAGCCAGACTGTGGACCAGTGCATAGATGTCGCGCTTGGCGCCCACGTCCACGCCGCGGGTCGGCTCGTCGAGTACGATCACGCGCGGGTTCGAATGCAGGTACTTGGTCAGCGCGAGCTTTTGCTGGTTGCCGCCCGAGAGCGAGCGCGCCACGCAGTCCGGATCGCGCAGGCGGATGCCGAAGTCCGCGATGGCCCGCTCGAGCGCCGCGCGGCCCGCCTTCAGGTCGACCCAGGGCCTGGCGTCGCGCTCCAGCGTCATCATGGTGAGGTTCTCGCGCAGGCCCAGGTCGAGGTGCAGGCCCTTGCCCTTGCGGTCTTCGCTCAGGTAGGTCAGGCCATGCCGCATGGCCTCGCGTGGGCTGCGGATGTCGACCGCCTGCCCACCTATCTCGATCCTGCCGCTCTGGCGCGGACGCAGGCCGAGGATGGCCTCAAACGCTTCGGTGCGGCCTGCGCCGACCAGGCCGGCAAAGCCCAGGATCTCGCCGGCGCGCACTTCGAAGCCCAGCCTGTGTACCCAGCCCGGGACCTCCAGGTTCGATACCCGCAGCAGCACCGGCGCGTCGGCGGGCAGGGGCTGCTTGGGCGGGAACATGTCCGACACGTCGCGTCCGACCATCAGGTTGGCCATCTGCCGGCGGTTCACGTCGCAGGTAGCGGCGCGCGTGACGAACTTCCCGTCGCGCATGACGACCACCTCGTCGGTGTGCGCTTCCATCTCGTCGAGCTTGTGCGAGATGTAGACGATGGTGACGCCCTCCGCCTTCAGGCGCGCCATCAGGTCGAAGAGTTTTTTCGTTTCCCCGGCCGACAGGCTGGCGGTCGGCTCGTCCATGATCAGGAGGCGCGCCTTGCGCGACAGGGCCTTGGCGATCTCCACCAGCTGTTTTTCGGCGACGATCAGCTCGGACACGCGGGTGTCCGGGTCGCGGTCCAGGCCGACCTGCTCGAGGCAGGCAGCAGCCTCGACCGCCATGGCGCGCCGCTCGAGCAGGCCGTTGCGGGTCTTCTCATGGCCCAGGAAGATGTTCTGGGCGATCGTGAGGTGCTCGGCCAGGTTGAATTCCTGGTGGATCAGGGCGATGCCCAGCTCCTCGGCGTCGCGCGCGCTGTCGAATTGGCGCTCGACGCCGTCGACCAGCAGCTGGCCGCTGGTAGGACGTTCGTAGCCGGCCAGGATCTTCATCAGGGTCGATTTGCCGGCGCCGTTTTCCCCCAGCAGGCCCACCACGCGCCCGGGTTCGAGCGCGAAGTCGACTCCGTGCAGGACTGCTACCTTGCCGAATTCCTTGACGATGTGGCTGAAGCGGACGGACAGGCTCATTTGGCCGGCATCTTCGCGAGCACGGCCTTCAATCCTTTCAGGGAGGCGGCCACCGTGTCGAGCTGGCCCATGCCGTTCGGGTATTCCTCCTGCTCGACGATGATCCATTGGGTAGCCCCGACCTCGCGCAGGGCGCGCGTCAGGCCCGCCCAGTCGGTCCTGTCCTGGCCGATGATCGGCGTGCCGCTGGTGCCCGGTGCGAACTTGGCCTTGTAGTGGGTGCTCACGGTGCGGCCTGGGTACTTGTAGACGTAGGCCACCGGGTCTTTGCCGGCGTGCGTGGTCCAGCCCACGTCCTGCTGCATGATCGACGCCTTCGGCGTGTTCCGGGCGATCACGTCCCAGGGCGTGCTGCCGACCTCACCCGCCATTTCCTGGGCGTGGTTGTGGTAGCCGATGCGCATGCCCTTGGGAGTCAGCTTGCCGGATAAGGCGCTGAGCTCCTTGCTCATCGCGGTGCTGCCTTCGACACTGGCGCCGCGCGCATCCATCGGGATCACCAGGTTGGCGCAGCCGAGCGTCTTGTAGAAGGCGGTGGTGGCCTCGAAGCGCGCGTCCGCCAGCTGGTCGAAGCCCACGTGGGCGCCGGCGCACTGCAGCTTGTTCTTGTCCAGGAAGGCTTTCAACCCGGCCGGGTTCGACTTGTAGGGACCGAATTCGCCGGCGAACTCCACGCCCTGGAAGCCGAGCCTGGCGATCTTCGTGAGCGTGCCCTCGAAGTCCTGCTTGATCTCGTCCTTGACGGACCACAGCTGCACGCCGATGCGCGGCGACGCCTCCGCGACACCCGCGGCGGCCAGGGCCTGGGAAGCTGCGCCGAAATTGGCGGCCAAAAGGAAGTACAGCATCGTTTGCTTGTTCATTCTGTCTCCGTTCTTGTCAGATTTTCCCGGCTTTCAGCTGGTCCACCGCATAGGCGCAGGCGCGCGCGGTCAGCGCCATGAAGGTCAGCGAAGGGTTCTGCCAGGCGCAGGACGCCAGCGAGGAACCGTCGGTGACGAACAAATTCGGCACGTCGTGCGCCTGGTTGAAGCCGTTGAGCACCGAGGTCTTCGGGTCGCGGCCCATGCGCGCCGTGCCCACCTCGTGGATCGCCAGGCCGGGCGGGTATTCGGCTTCCGTCAGCATGCGCTTCTTCACGTCCTTGACGCCGAGATCCTCGAGGATGTTGGCGGCGGTATCGGCCATGTCCTCGCGCATCTTGCGGTCGTTCTCGCCGTGGGTGATGTCGATGTGCAGCAGCGGGATGCCCCATTTGTCCTTCCTGGTCGGGTGCAGGCTGACCATGTTCTCGAAGCGCGGCAGCATTTCACCCTGTCCCCCCAGGCTGAAGTGCCAGGGGCCCGGCTTTCTCAGCATGGCCTTGAAGTCCTTGCCGAAGCCGGGTTTCCACGCCGCCGATTGCCAGCCGTCGCGCGCGGCGCCGCCCGCCAGCGCATAGCCGCGCAGGAAGGAAGGGTGCTGGTCGATCACGTTGCGGAAACGCGGGATGTAGGGGGCCGTGGGACGGCGGCCGCGGTAGTAGTCGTTCTCGAAACCCTCGACCCGGCCGCTGGCGCCGGCGGCCCACAGGTGGTCCATCAGGTAGTGGCCGAGCACGCCGGACGAGTTGGCCAGTCCGGTGGGGAAGGCGCTGGAGGTCGAGTTCAGCAGGATCGCGGTGGAGGCCAGGGTCGAGGCGCACAGGATGACCACCTTGGCGTGGAATTCGCGCGTCTCCATGGTCTCGGCATCGATCACCCGCACCCCGGTGGCGCGGTTGGTCTTGGCGTCGTAGATCACGCTGTGCACGATGGCGTTGGTGGCGATGCGCAGGCGGCCGGTCTTGAGTGCCGCCGGCAGGGTCGAGCTCTGGGTCGAGAAGTAAGCCCCGAAGGAGCAGCCGCGGTGGCACTGGCTGCGCGCCTGGCAAGGGGCGCGGCCCTGGGCCAGGTGCTCGTCGCTGGCCTTGTTCAGGTTCGCGGTGCGGCCGATGATCATGCGCGCCGGCGCATACATGGCGTCGAACTTCTTTTTCAACGCCGCTTCGACCGTGTTGAACTCGAAGGGCGGCAGGAACTCGCCGTCCGGCAGCACCGCCAGACCTTCCTTGCTGCCGCTGATGCCCACGAAGCGCTCGACGTGGCTGTACCAGGGCGCCAGGTCGGCGTAGCGGATCGGCCAGTCGGTGCCGTGGCCGTCCTTCAGGTTGGCGCCGAAGTCCAGGTCGCTCCAGCGATAGGACTGGCGCGCCCACATCAGCGACTTGCCGCCCAGCTGGTTGCCGCGGATCCAGCTGAACGGACGGCCCGCGGGCGTCGAATAGGGCATGTCGCGGTCGTTGTTGAAGAACTGCTTGGTGTGCTCGTCGAAGGCGTAGCACTGCTTCTGGACCGGGTACTGCTCGTCGGCCACCGTGGCGTCGACCCGGCCGCGGTTGGGCATGGTCCACGGGTCCTTGTTTTCGCCGATGTAATCGATGCCATGCTCGACCGGACGGCCGCGCTCGACCATCAGGGTGGTGAGTCCGCGTTCGGTCAGTTCCTTGGCGGCCCAGCCGCCGGTGATGCCCGAGCCGACGACGATCGCGTCGAACTGTTCCGGGCTGCTTTTGATGTAGAAGGAGGAGACGGGTTCCATGGGGCCTGGTGTCGGGTTCATTGGATCGCCCAGCCGCGGCTGGATCGGGTGAGCTTGTAGTTGCCCTGGAAGCCGCCGGGGATCGGCAGGTAGGCCAGCTCGCGCGTGGCGCCGGCTTCCGAGGTGTAGTAGGCAAAAGCGACGTAGCCCTTCAGCTGGCGGAAGAAGCCCTGGTCTTCGCCCTCGAAGGGCGCGCTGCCCGCGTCGAGCGCGCGCAGCAGCGCCACCTGGCGCGCCGCCGGCAGGGCCTTGAACCGCTTGCCGCCCTGCGCCTGCGCCACCGCCTCGATACGGGCCAGCCCGGCCTTGAAGCGCGCCTGCTCTGCTGCATGCGCGCACACCTTGAGCAGGTGGTCGATGGTGCGGTGCGCGCCGACCTCCATGGCGCCGGGAGTGTCGGTCCTGGGGATGATCAGCTCGGCCAGCACGCCGGTCAGCAACAGCTCGTCGCGCGTGAGCAGCACCGGCTCGTAGGCGGCGCCCTTGCCGGCTGCCGCCACGGCGGCGAGCACGTCGCCGCTGGACGCGAGGGCGGACAAGCCGGTAACGCCACACAGGGCGCCCAGCCGCAGCAGGGCCGAGCGCCTTTGCCGGGCGCGAGGATCAAGAGGCTTCAACATGGTTTCCTTTTCGGTGAAAAGATGGGGGCGTTCCCGGCCCGTCCTGCCGCCAGCGCCAGCTGGTACTGCTTGGGCGTGATGCCGACGATGCTGCGGAACTGCTTGGTGAAGTAGCTCTGCCCGCCGAAGCCGGTCGCCAGCGCGACCCGGGCGATGCTGTTGGCGCCGGGGAGCAGGCGGCAGGCTTCGTGGACCTTCATGTGCAGCACGTACTGCTTGGGCGTGAGCGAGAAGTGCTCCTTGAACTTGCGCTCGAAGGTCGACAGCGACATGCAGGACAGCTTGGCGAGGTGGTCGATGCTGATGTTCTCGGTCAGGTGTTCCTGCACGTACTCGATGCATGCCTTGAATTCGTGGAAGGGCGCGATCGTGTCCTGCGAGCGGCGGGCGTCGCGCGAAAAGCCTTCGATGCCGACGATCGCCCCCTCGCGGTTGCGGATCGGGGCCTTGGTCGTGAACAGCCAGGTCAGTTCGCCGTTGCCGCCGTCGATCACCTCCAGCTTGTTCTTGACGGTGACGCCGGTCTCCATCACGGCCAGGTCGTCGGCGCGGATGCGGTCGGCGATGTCGCGCCGGAAGAAGTCGTGGTCGGTCTTGCCGAGGATGTCCTTGACGTCCGCCAGCGCGTGCTGTTCCTGCAGCAGGCGGTTGCCCCAGACGAACTGGCCGGCCCGGTTCTTGGCGAAGTAATAGGTATCGGAGAGCGTGTCGAACAGGGTGCTCGGGGTCGAGATGCCGTTCGCGGCGAAGAAGCCGGCACATTCTTCCCGTGCGGCGGAGGCGCAGGGCCTGGCCACGGAGGCGGGACGCCGGGTGCGCTGGCGCTCCTTGCGCTCGCCGGGCTCGCTGCCCGAGCCCATGGCAATAACCATGCCCATGCCAACGACAATTGTGCTCATCCTGCCTGTCTCCGCTTTTGTGATCAGCCATGTGCGCGCTAACACCATCGGCACGCCTGGCTGTTTATATGGGAAATACTAGCATTCGGAAATGTTTAAGAGTGTCAATAAATCGGAAAAATTTATAAGGAATTCGGCAAGATGGTTTTTTGTGGTAGCGCTAACACACATGCCCATGCTAGATTCACTTCGTCCGTACGGACGGGCTGCCAACGGCGTCGCAAGGCTTGTTCAGGCCAGGCGCATATTTATAAGAGAAGGAGACTGTCGATGACCCGCTATTCCTTTGCCAGAGCCGGCCTGCTGGCCGCCGCCCTGGCCCTGTGCGCGCCGCTGCAGGCGGCCGAGGCCGGATGGACCTCGCTGTTCAACGGCCGCGACCTGTCCGGCTGGACGACCTGGATCAGCATGCAGCCGACTTCCCCGAACATGAAGGCGCCGACCTCGAGCCGCGGCCTCGACAAGGACCCGCGCAAGGTGTTCTCGGTGGTCGACGGCATGCTGCGCGTGTCGGGCGAGGAGTGGGGTGCCATCAGCACGGTCGGCGAATACGAGAACTTCCACCTCAAGCTCGAGTTCAAGTGGGGCAGCAAGAAGTGGGCGCCGCGCCTCGACCTCCCGCGCGACAGCGGGCTGCTGTACTACGCGGTCGGGCCGGAAGGCGCCGAGAGCGGCCACTGGATGCGCAGCCACGAAGCCCAGATCCAGGAAGGCGATACCGGTGACTACCACAGCCTGGACGGCGTGACCGTCGATGCCCACGTGGGCGACGCCAACGAGGGCGACTGGAAATTCTACCGCTACGAGCCCTCGCTGCCGCTGCGCACCGGCCTGAAGGCGCGCATCCTCAAGCGCGGCAACCCCGAGAAGCCGACCGGGGAGTGGAACACGCTGGAAGTGATCGCCGACGGCAAGACCCTGGTCCACATCGTCAACGGCGTCGAAGTGCTGCGCGCCGAGAATCCGCGCCAGAACGTGGGCGGCAAGATGCTCCCGCACACGCGCGGGAAGTTCTCGCTGCAGTCGGAAGGCGCGGAGACCTTCTACCGCAATATCCAGGTCAGGCCCTTATAAGCAGCGCCGGTGGATCGGTTAAAATAATTGCAATATTGCTGCAATGACGGGGCCTTGAAATTGTTGTTGGTGTCCCTATATTGCAGCAGTCCGTTTGTTTTTAACCCTTTATCAGACCCACCACGAGGAACAAGATGGCAGTTGCCGAAAAAGAAACCCTTGGCTTCCAGGCAGAAGTAAAACAGCTGTTGCAGCTCATGATTCACTCCTTGTACTCGAACAAGGAAATCTTCCTGCGCGAACTGATCTCGAACGCGTCCGACGCGGCCGACAAGCTGCGCTTCGAGGCGATCAACAACGACGCCCTGTACGGCAACGACCACGAGCTGAAAATCAAGGTCAGCTTCGACAAGGACGCGCGCACCATCACGATTTCGGACAACGGCATCGGCATGAGCCGTGACGAAGTCATCTCGCACCTGGGCACCATCGCCAAGTCGGGCACCAAGGAATTCTTCAGCAAGCTGTCGGGCGACCAGCAGCAGGACGCGGCCCTGATCGGCCAGTTCGGCGTCGGCTTCTACTCGGCCTTCATCGTGGCCGACCGCGTCATCGTCAACACCCGCCGCGCCGGCGCTTTTGCTTCGGACGGCGTGCGCTGGGAGTCGACCGGCGAGGGCGACTACAGCGTCGAGCAGATCGAGAAGCCGGGCCGCGGCACCGACGTGATCCTGCACCTGCGCGCCGGCGAGGAAGAGCTGCTCTCCGGCTGGAAACTGAAGTCGATCATCCGCAAGTACTCGGACCACATCTCGCTGCCGATCGTGATGCAGAAGGAAGAGTGGGACGAGGAGAAGAAGCAGACCGTCGTCAAGGACGAGTTCGAGACCGTCAACCAGGCCAGCGCGCTGTGGGCGCGCTCGAAGAGCGACATCACCGAAGAACAGTACAACGAGTTCTACAAGCACGTCTCGCACGACTTCCAGGACCCGCTGGCCTACACCCACAACCGCGTCGAAGGGCGCAGCGAGTACACCCAGCTGCTGTACGTCCCGGGCCACGCTCCGTTCGACCTGTGGGACCGCAACAAGCGTGCCGGCATCAAGCTGTACGTCAAGCGCGTGTTCATCATGGACGACGCCGAGCAGCTGATGCCGACCTACCTGCGCTTCATCAAGGGCGTGATCGACTCGAGCGACCTGCCGCTGAACGTCTCGCGCGAGATCCTGCAGGAATCGCGCGACGTGCGCGTGATCCGCGAAGGCTCGACCAAGCGCGTGCTGGGCATGCTGGAAGAGATGGCGAATTCGGAAGAGCAGGCCGGCAAGGATAAATACGCCACCTTCTGGAAGGAATTCGGCCAGGTGCTCAAGGAAGGCATCGGCGAGGACGCGACCAACAAGGACCGCATCGCCAAGCTGCTGCGCTTCGCTTCCACCGCCGGCGAGTCCGACGCCCAGGACGTCTCCTTCGCCGACTACATCGGCCGCATGAAGGAAGGCCAGGACAAGATCTACTACGTCACCGCCGACAACTACAGCGCCGCGAAGAACAGCCCGCACCTGGAAATCTTCCGCAAGAAGGGCGTCGAAGTGCTCCTGATGACGGACCGCGTCGACGAGTGGATGCTGTCCTTCCTGAGCGAGTTCGAAGGCAAGGAACTGGTGTCGGTCGCCAAGGGCGGCCTGGACCTGGGCGCCCTGGAAGACGAGGCCGAGAAGAAGGAGCACCAGGAGGTCGAAGCCGGCTACAAGGAACTGGTCGAGCAGATAAAGGGCGCCTTGGGCGACAAGGCCAAGGACGTGCGCGTGACCTTCCGCCTGACCGATTCGCCGGCCTGCCTGGTCGCGGACGAGAACGAGCTGTCGGGTAACCTGCTGCGCATGCTGAAGGCGGCCGGCCAGAACGCGCCGGAATCGAAGCCGATCCTCGAGATCAACCCGAACCACCCGCTGGTGACGCGCCTGAAGTACGAGGACGCGAGCGGCCCGCGCTTCGCCGACTGGTCGCACATCCTGTTCGACCAGGCCATGCTGGCCGAGGGCGGCAGCCTGAGCGATCCGGCCTCGTTCGTGAAACGCCTGAACGAGATGCTGCTGGCGACCGCCAAGTAATCGACTGAGCTGCACACCGGACCGGGGCCTCGCGCCCCGGTTTTTCGTTAACGCGTCCGGGTTTTCGTAGGGTGGGCGGCTCCACCCGAGTAATCGCCCAGCTCGCGGCTTTTGCGCCGCCCACGCGGTCGACATGCCGGGTATCGAAGCGCGTCAGTGGTCCGCAACTTCGGGTTGAACGCGTGGGCGGCGCAGGTGCCGAAGGCTGAGCGACGGCCTGGGTGGAGCCGCCCACCCTACGGGTTTGCTGCTTCGGTCAAAGTCACGGCAGCTGCCGTGGTAGGTCTTCATGTGCGAAGCGCTGCGAAGGCGTCCGCGCCGATGTCGTACACCGCCACGGTTTGCGCGTGCCAGTTCTCTATACCCCGGTAGCGCATGCCTAAGCGCCGCATCACTTTCGCGGAATCCGCATTCTCCGGGTGGCAGATCGCCGCCAGCGAGGGCGCTTCAAGATCGTCGAAGGCGAAGGCCGCCATGCGGCGCGCCGCTTCCGTGGCATAGCCGCGGCCCCAGCGGCTGGGCAGCAGGCGCCAGCCGATCTCGTGTTCGTTAGCCGGGTCATGGCCCAGGTGCTGGATGCAGCCGGCGCCGACCAGTTCCCCCGTGTCCTGCTCGATGAAGCTCCACCACGAATGGCCGAATTGCCGCCAGCGCCCTTGCACGCGTTCGATCATGGCCGCGGTTTCCTCCGGCGTCTCGGGGCGGCCTGCGATGTAGCGCTGCACCGCCGGGTCGGCGTTCAGCAGCCGCAGGCCCTCGTAGTGCGCGGGGCAGACGGGTTCCAGGCGCAGGCGCGCGGTAACGAGGATCGTCACGTCGTATGCCCGATCTGGTCGCAGAACTCCTGCAGCAGGCGCTCGCCCTCGGGCCAGGGGCCGTGGCCGGAATCCGCGTTCACGTGGCCGGCCTCGCCGATGTGCACCAGGCGGCTGCCCCAGGCCTGGGCCAGGGCGGCGGCGCGTTCGGGGGTGATGTAGGGATCGTTGCCGCTCGCCAACACCATGCTGGGAAAGGGCAGGGGAGCGAGCGGGATCGGCGCGAAGCCGTTGACGGGGGCAGGGTAGCTTGGCGCCTCGACGTCGCTCGGGGCCACCAGGAAGGCGCCGGCGACCATCAAGGGCGAACGGCTGGCCGCCCAATGCGCCACCAGCATGCAGCCGAGGCTGTGCGCGACCAGGATCGGTGCGCCTTTACAGGCGGCGATGGCGGCGTCCAGTTCGGCCACCCATTCGTCGCGCGCCGGGCAGTTCCAGTCGCGGTGCTGGGCCTTGGTCCAGGCGGGATAGCGCTCCTGCCACTGGCTCTGCCAATGCTCGGGACCGGAATTCCACAGGCCTGCCAGGATCAGTACGTCGCACTTCATCGCGCCTCCGCCATTAGGAAAAGATGAACGGCGATTGTACGTCGAAAGCGGCAGGCCGGTTTCAGGCCCCGGTTTTTTCGGCCGCGACCATGGGCCTGCGTGGCGCCAGGAGCCGCGCGAACAGGGCCTGGAACAGATGGCGGCGATGTTCGGTGAGCGCGCCGAGGGCAAAGGTCGTCGCCACGATCGCCGCGCCGAGGCCCAGCAGGGCCGCGCTGGAAGGGCGCGCCTGCGGAAAGGCCGCCAGCCACATTCCGATCACGATCGCATGCGACAGGTAGAGCGTGAAGGTGTACGAGGCCAGCAGCCGCACCGCCGGTGCGATGCGCTCAAGCGCAGTGAAGCCGGCATCGCGCGCGCAGGCGAAGTTGAGCAGGACGATGGCGCAGACCACGTAGTCGGCCAGGAAGCGGTCGGCACTGCCAAGGGGCAGCCCGGGGAAGGGCCACCAGGCGATGCCGGCCATGCGCAGCGGCTCTTCCAGGCGCAGGCCGACCCAGGCCGCGAGTAGCACCAGGCTGGCCAGCCATCCGGCCCGGGCCGCATTGCGGCCGAGCCAGGGGCCATGGCTGCGCCGGTACAGCCAGGCGCCGGCCAGCCACACCGGCAGCAGCAGCCACAGCTTGTAGCCCATGACAAGCAGCGCCAGTCCCACGAGGGCGATACGGCGGCGGCCCTGCAGGTAGCAGGCCAGTCCGAACAGCAGGTAATACCAGGCCTCGTAGTTGAGCGACCAGTAGGGCTCCATGTAGGGCGGCACTTCGCCCAGGGTCCAGTGCTGGCCGAGGAAGAGCAGGTGGAATGGTACGTACACGTACAGCTTGTCGAGCACGTAGCCGTAGGGCGGGACCAGGTCGGTGAAGGCGCGCACGGCCAATGCGCAGGCCAGGCCCAGCAGCAGAACCGGCAGCGCCACCGAATACAGGCGCGACAGGCGCGCCACCGCGTAGTCGCGCGCGGACGGCCGGCGCTGCGCCGTCGTCGCCGCGATCACGAAGCCGGACAGGACGAAAAACACGATCACTGCCTCGCGCCCCATTTCCGGCACCAGGCCCCAGGCGCCTTTCGTGATGACCCCGAAGTACTCGACATGGGCGAGCACCACCATGACCGCAGCGAGGAAGCGGGTCAGGTCGAGATAGACGGAAAAGGGCTGCGCGAGCGCAGGTGGCGTGGATTGCATTGTTTCTTTAGGTTATGGAAACAATGCGATCATACACCGCCTGGCCTGCTGGAATCACAAAGCAGTTCTTAGCGCAAACAATTCAGGGAACAACACCACGTCGAGCATCTTGCGCAGGTAACTCGCGCCCGAGGTGCCGCCGGTGCCGGTCTTGAAGCCGATGATGCGCTCGACCGTGCTCACGTGGCGGAAGCGCCAGAAGCGGAAGGCGGTCTCCAGGTCGACCAGCTTCTCGGCCAGTTCGTACAGCGCCCAGTGGTGTTGGGTAGCCTGGTAGACCGCCAGCCAGGCTGCCTTCACGCTCTCGTCACCCACGGTCGGCCGGGTCCAGTCCGCCGCCAGGCGCTCCGGGGCGATCGTGAAGCCGCTGCGCGCCAGCAGCATCACCGCCTCGTCGTAGACCGAAGGCGCGTGCAGCTCGCGTTCCAGGATGGCATGCGCCTCGGGCGACTTCTCGTGCACGCCCAAGAGGTTCGGGTTCTTGTTCCCGAGGATGAATTCGAGCTCGCGGTACTGGAAGGACTGGAAGCCCGAGGACGCGCCCAGGTAGGGGCGGATCGCCGTGTATTCGGGCGGGGTCATGGTCGCCAGCACGTCCCAGGCATGCACCAGCTGGTCCATGATGCGCGCCACGCGCGCCAGCATCTTGAAGGCCGGCGGCAGGTTGTCCTCGCGAATGTGGCGGCGCACCGCCTGCAGCTCGTGCAGCATCAGCTTGATCCACAGCTCGCTGGTCTGGTGCTGGATGATGAAAAGCATTTCGTTGTGGTTCGGCGAGAGCGGATGCTGGGCGGCCAGGATCTGGTCGAGTCCCAGGTAGTCGCCGTAGCTCATCGATTCCTTGAAATCGAGCTTGGCGCCGTGCCATTCGGCCGGCTTGGGGGTAGCTTTGTCGTTCATGTCGGCCTCAGGTCACTGCGCTGCGTTCGGACCGGGTATCGTAGGCTTCGCGGTCGAGGATGTCCTTCAGGATCGCCACCGCATCCCAGACGTCGGCGAAGCTGGTGTAGAGCGGGGTGAAGCCGAAGCGCATGATCTCGGGCTCGCGGTAGTCGCCGATCACGCCGCGGGCAATCAATGCCGCCATGACCGCGTAGCCGTGCGGATGGGTGAAGCTGGCCTGGCTGCCGCGCCGCGCGTGTTCGCGCGGCGTCACCAGTCCGAGCGGATGGTCGCCGCAGGTCGATTCGACCAGCTCGATGAACAGGTCGGTCAGCCCCAGGGACTTCTCGCGGATGGCCGCCATGGTGGTCTCCTCGAACACCTCCAGCCCGCACTCGACCAGCGCCAGCGACAGCACCGGCTGGGTGCCGCACAGCGCGCGCCCGATACCTTCGCAAGCCGCGAAGCCGTGCGACATCGCGAAGGGCTTCGCATGGCTCCACCAGCCCGTGAGCGGATGGGCGAAGGCCGCCTGGTGGCGCTGCGGCACCCAGATGAAGGCAGGGGCCCCGGGGCCGCCGTTCAAGTACTTATAGGTGCAGCCGACCGCGAAGTCGGCTTTGGCCGCATGCAAGTCGACCGGTACCGCGCCGGCCGAGTGGGCCAGGTCCCAGACGGCGAGCGCGCCGGCGGCGTGCGCGTGGCGGGTCAGCTCCGCCATGTCGTGCTGGTAGCCGGTGCGGTAGTTGACGTGGGTGAGCATCAGCACCGCGCAGTCGGCGTCCACCGCCGCCGGGATCTCGTCCACCGAATCGACCAGGCGCACGCGGTAGCCGCGATCCAGCCACTGGGTCAGGCCTTCGGCCATGTAGATGTCGGTGGGGAAGTTGCTGCGTTCGGTGACGATGGTGCGTCTTTCAGCCCCGGCTCCTTCAGCCTGCAGCTGCAGGGCCGCGGCCAGCGCCTTGAACAGGTTGAGCGACGTAGTGTCGGTGACCACGACTTCGCCCTCGTTGGCGCCGATCAGCGGCGCCAGGCGATTGCCGAGGCGCTTGGGCAGGTCGAACCAGCCGGCCGTGTTCCAGCTCTTGATCAGGTCCTGGCCCCATTCGCGGCTGACGACTTCCTGGGCGCGCGCCAGGGCGGCCTTCGGACGGGCGCCGAGCGAATTCCCGTCCAGGTAGATGATGCCGTCGGGCAGGTCGAAGCGCTCGCGCAGGGCGCGCAGCGGGTCGCGTTGGTCGCGCGCGACGCAGTCGGCGCGTGTCGTTACAGCGGTCATGCAACTTCCTTCATGGGTAATTGACGCAGGATGGCGCGCACCGGGCTGGCGTCCATGCCGGCGAATTTCAGGGGCAGGGCGACCAGCTCATAGTCGCCCTCGGGGACCTCGTCCAGCACGATGCCCTCCAGGATCGCCATCCCGCCGGCGCGCACCGCATGGTGGGCGTCCAGGGTTTTCGAATCCTGCGGGTCGAGCGAGGGGGCGTCGGTGCCGACCAGGATTGCGCCGCGGCTGGCCAGCAAGGCGATCGCGTCCGGGCTGATGGCGGGGAAGGCCGGGTCCCAGGCCTGCCGGGGCGCCCTGGCGTAGGTACGCAGCAGCACACGCGGCGGGACGCCGTCCAGCTTGCCCTCGAGGTGGGACGGCTCGACCGTAGTCACGCCGGTGCAGTGGATCACGCGGCAGGCGCCGATGTAGGGCAGCAGGTCGACCTGGTCGATCGACTTGCCGGCCGGGTCATAGTGGCTCGGGGCGTCGGTATGCGCGCCGAGATGGGTGGTCATGGTCATGCGGCTGACGCGGACCGGGCAGCCATCCTTTATCTCCCAGGTGGGGGCGGCCTCGAACGGGGTGTCGCCTGGCCAGACGGGAATGCCGTTCGAGATCGTCGGGCTGATGTCCCAGATGCGTAAAGATTCCATGCTTGCCTTGGATTAGTTGAGGCTTGAAGCTTTTGCCAGTCTCGCAGTGTAGCAAGTTCCCGGGCCTGCCGCCTGCCTTTGTTGGCTTGCCGATAACTTTTTCGCGCCTCGAAAAATTTTTAAAATTTTTCTCAAGAACCCTAAAGTTCCTAAAACCGCTGCCGTTACCCCTACCAGAAGCGCGGTAAAGGGTCTTGAAAAAATATTTTCAACAAACCCTCAAGTTCTCGCCAGGCGCTCCGTTAATGCAGTGGAGAAGGGCAGCAAGATTTGAAAAAATATTTTGCGAAAACCCTAAAGTTCTCCGAAAGCTTGACGTAAACCGTATCAAGCGCACGACAGAAGCAGTCGCGAGCGCGCACAATTCGGCGGATTTTCCGCAGCTCCCTCAGCCCCGTTTTCATAGGGGCGCCAGAGTGATCCAGCAGGGTTTGTCAGACAAACTCCTACGGATCATGCCGTCATTTCGCGGACGAAAAATACAGAGTTCGTCCAATACCGAAAAAGTTTCCTCACAGTCAGAATCTATCTCAACGGCAACACCTCAGTAGCAACTGAGTCGCCGATCAACGGATACGGAGAGATAGAAAATGACGATGAACGACATGATGGCTGAAATCCGCGACGCAAACCTGAGCTACCTGATGCTGGCCCAGCAGATGATCCGCGCCGACAAAGTCACCGCCATTTTCCGTCTCGGCATCTCCGCCGACATCGCCGAGCTGATCGAGGGCATGAGCAACGCCCAGATCCTGAAGCTGGCAAGCGGCAACATGATGCTGGCCCGTTTCCGCTTCGACGACACCGCCATCCTGTCGATGCTGACCAGTCACACCAAGGAGCGCAGCCTGGCCCAGTCGCACGCCGCGATCCTGATGGCCGGCCAGCCTGTTGAAGAGATCGTATAAAATCCCGCTGACGCGGTCCCGTCGGGGCTGCATGGCAAGTAACACGGGCGGGAGTAGCAATGAGCAAGAAGAGTGTCGTATCGGAAGCGCAGGAAATCCAGCTTGCGATCGAACTGATCAACCTGGGGGCGCGCCTCCAGCTGCTCGAAACCGAAGTCTCGCTGTCGCGGGAGCGCCTGCTCAAGCTGTATAAAGAACTGAAGGGCGTCTCTCCGCCCAAGGGCATGTTGCCGTTCTCGACCGACTGGTTCCTGACCTGGCAGCCCAACATCCATTCCTCGCTGTTCATCAACATCCATCACTTCCTGGTCGAACATGCCGGCGCCAGCGGCATCCAGGCGGTGATGAAGGCTTACCAACTCTACCTCGAACAGATGCCGCCCGAGCCGGGCGAAGAGCCGCTGCTGTCGCTCACCCGCGCCTGGACCCTGGTGCGCTTCTTCCAGAGCGGCATGCTGGTGCTGGCCCCGTGCCAGAAATGCCAGGGCAAGTTCGTCGTCAACGCCCTCGACCTGAACGCCGGCTACCTGTGCGGCCTGTGCCACATGCCTTCGCGCGCCGGCAAGACGCGCAAGGCCAAGGATGCCAAGGACGCGGCCGCTGCTGCGGCCAGCCAAAACAAGTGATGATGGGGTTTTGTAGGGTGGGCGGCTTGCATCTGGCCCACTGGGCCAGATTGCCCCACGCGGTGATAGTTATCAGCAAGATCATCAGGCGCGAGATCGGAGCCCGCAGCGCTCACCGCGTGGGCGGGAAACCCGCCCGCCCTACGTGAAGCCCGCGGTGGCGGCGCTGCTGCTGCAGCTTGCCGCCTTCCCCCTCACGCTCGCCGTCACCTGGCTGCTGGCCACCGCCGGCATCCCCATGTCCTACCTCTCCGTGGCCGTGATCCAGGGACTGGCCGCCGCCGGCCTGAGCTGGTGGCGCGGCCTGGCGAGCTGGTGGCGCGCGATCCAGCTGCTGTTCCCGGTCGCGCTGTTCGGCGCCGTTCAACTGGCGATCCCGCCGCTGGTCTTCCTGGCCGTCTTCCTGTTCCTGCTCCTGCTCTACTGGTCCACCTACCGCACCCAGGTGCCGTACTACCCGTCCAACCGGCGCGTCTGGGAGGCGGTGGCCGGACTCCTGCCGGATAAACAGCCGGTGCGCGTGATCGACATCGGCAGCGGCCTGGGCGGCCTGGTGCTGGACCTGGCGCGCCGCGGCCCGGCGGTCGAGGCAATTGGCATCGAGCTGGCGCCGCTGCCCTGGCTGGTGAGCCGGCTGCGCGCGCGCCTGGCGCGCAGCCGCGCCCGTTTCATTCGCGGCGACTACGATGCCCTCAATTTCGGCCAATTCGACGTGGTGTTCGCCTACCTGTCGCCGGCCGCGATGCCCACCCTGTGGCGCAAGGCGGCGCGCGAAATGCGGCCCGGTTCGCTGCTTCTCAGCTACGAATTCATCATTGACGATCGTCTACCTAACCGTATCGTCTATCCCACAGAGGGCGGCCCGGCCCTTCATATCTGGCACTTTTAGACGACAAAACCGGCCTTTCTGCTTGCCGGTGAGCCATTCTCCCGCTAGAGTGGTTCCCTGCGTCAACTTTGCCTGAAATCACTATTATTGAGTCGGCCGGACGAAACATTCCCGGCATTTCTGGAGCGGAATTCCCTTGTTAGTCATTCTTGGTTACATCGTCGTCTGCCTCTGCGTCTTCGGCGGCTTCGCCCTCGCCGGCGGCCACCTGGCCTCGCTGTGGCAGCCGATCGAACTGCTGATGATCGGCGGCGCCGCCCTCGGCGCCTTCTTCGTCGGTAACACCATGAAGTCGGTCAAGGCGACCATGAAGGCCTTGCCGAGCATCTTCAAGGGCTCGCAGTACACCAAGGACATGTACATGGAGCTGATGGCGCTGCAGTTCGACGTGCTGTCGAAGGTGCGCAAGGAAGGCCTGATGTCGATCGAAGGCGACATCGAGGCGCCGGAAGCCTCGCCTTTGTTCTCCAAGTACCCGGCTGTCTTGGGGGACCACCACATCGTCGAATTCATGACCGACTACCTGCGCCTGATGGTGTCGGGGAACATGGACGCGATGCAGATCGAAAACCTGATGGACAACGAGATCGAGACCCACCACCACGAAGGCGCGATCCCGGCCCACGTGATCGCCAAGGTCGGCGACGGCCTGCCGGCCTTCGGTATCGTGGCGGCGGTGATGGGCGTGGTCCACACCATGGAATCGGTGGGCCTGCCGCCGGCCGAGCTGGGCATCCTGATCGCCAAGGCGCTGGTCGGCACCTTCCTCGGCATCCTGCTGGCCTACGCTTTCGTGTCTCCGCTGGCCAGCGTGCTGGAACAGAAGCTGGAAGAATCGACCAAGATGTTCCAGTGCGTGAAGGTCACGCTGCTGGCAAGCCTGAACGGCTATGCGCCGGCGCTGGCCGTCGAATTCGGCCGCAAGGTGCTGTACTCGACCGAGCGTCCGAGCTTCGCCGAACTCGAAGAGCACATCAAGAAGAAGAAATAGGGCGTGATGCTGCTTTCAGATCAACTGCAGGAATCGGGGCGAGGAGGGGACCATGGCTGACGACAACATGCGTCCCATCGTCGTCAAGCGCATCAAGAAGGTTCAGGGTGGCCACCATGGCGGCGCCTGGAAGATCGCCTACGCCGACTTCGTGACCGCGATGATGGCCTTCTTCCTGCTCATGTGGCTGCTCGGCTCGACCGCCAAGGGCGACCTGGAAGGCATCTCGGAATACTTCAAGACGCCGCTCAAGGTGGCGATGGCGGGCGGCTCGGGCGCCGGCGACTCCTCGTCGGTGATCAAGGGCGGCGGCACCGACCTGTCCCGCCGCAACGGCCAGGTCAAGAAGGGCGACATCGACCCGACCTCGAAGACCTACAACCTGGAGGCGGCCAAGGCCCAGATCGCGCGCGCCGAGGCCGAGCGCCTGCAGTCCCTCAAAATGAAGATCGAATCGGTCATCGAGGTCAATCCGCTGCTCAAGAAGTACAAGAACCAGCTGCTGCTCGACCTCACCAGCGAAGGCCTGCGCATCCAGATCGTGGACGAGCAGAACCGCCCGATGTTCGAGCTGGCCAAGGCCGAGCTGCAGCCGTACACGAAAGAAATCCTGAATATCATCGGCATGGTGCTCAACGAGGTGCCGAACAAGATCGGCCTGTCGGGCCATACCGACGCCACCCCGTACTTCAGCCACGCCGGCTACAGCAACTGGGAGCTGTCGGCCGACCGCGCCAACGCCTCGCGCCGCGAACTGGTGCGCGGCGGCCTGGGTGACGACAAGGTGCTGCGCGTGGTCGGCCTGGCCTCGGCCGCCAACCTCGATCGCAAGGACCCGTTCAACCCGATCAACCGGCGCATCAGCATCATCGTCATGAACAAGAAGACCGAGGAAGCCGTGCAGCGCGACGCCGCCTCGCTCGAGGTGCCGGCGCAGCAGCCCGCGGCGGCCGCCGAGGCGGTCGCGGCGAACGCCGGTATGCCGGCCACAGGCAAGTAGTCCAGCAGGAGACTCGAATGAAAAGAAAAAAGATTCTCGGATCGCACGTCAAGCGCCTGCTGTCGGGTGTGGCCATCCACGGACGCCGCCACCTGACCGAGGTCGAGACCGACCTGCTGCAGACCGAGCTGCTGCTGGAAGAAGCCATCGACAAGCTGACCAGCAGCTTCATGGCCATCCACACGGCGGTCGGGGCGCGCCAGGAAGCAATCAACCGCCTGCTGGCCGGCGAGACGCCGAGCGCCGAAGACAGCGCGCGCCTGTCCGACATGTCGGGCGAGATCGGCCAGCACGTGAACTCGGCCATCACCAGCATGCAGTTCCAGGACATGACCAGCCAGTTGATCGACCGCACGCTGCGGCGCGTGACCGGCCTGCGCGATTTCCTCGGCACGCTCAGCGAGCATGGCGCCGAGATCGCACCGGAAACCGACAGCGACGAGATCGTCGAACGCCTGGGCAAGGTCAGCATGGCGCTGGCGATCCAGTCGCTCGAGCTGCGCAGCATGCTGCGCAAATCGGTCGACCAGCAACACCTCGAGAGCGGGGACATCGAACTCTTCTGAGTGCGCCGCCGGTACTGAACAACACGACATTTCGCCACTTAACATTCAACCGGAACATACCGGATAAAACAGCAGGAGCAAAACATGGCAAAAACGATTCTCGCGGTCGACGATTCCAGTTCGCTGCGCCAGATGGTGGCCTTCAGCCTGAAGGCGGCTGGCTACAACGTGGTGGAAGCCGTGGACGGCCAGGATGGCCTCGACAAGGCAAAGCTGCAGAGCGTGGACCTGGTCCTGACCGACCAGAACATGCCGCGCATGGACGGCCTGGCGCTGATCAAGACCCTGCGCACGCTGCCGACCTACGCCAAGACCCCGATCCTGATGCTGACCACCGAGTCGTCCGACGAGATGAAGGCCAAGGGCCGCGCCGCCGGCGCCAACGGCTGGCTGGTCAAGCCTTTCGATCCGCAGCGCCTCATCGAGGTCGTGAAAAAAGTCATCGGTTGAACCGATGATGCGCCGGGTAATCGAGGAAACAGCACCATGACGATCGACATCAGCCAGTTCTACCAGGTCTTTTTCGACGAGGCAGAGGAACTGCTCGCCGAAATGGAGCGGCTGCTGCTGGCAGTTGACGTGGCCGCGCCCGACCCGGAAGACCTGAACGCCATCTTCCGCACCGCCCATTCGGTCAAGGGTGGCGCCTCGACCTTCGGCCTGTCCGACATGAGCGAGGTCACGCACGTGCTCGAGTCGCTGCTGGATCGCATCCGCAAGGGCGAGATGGCGCTGACCGCGAACCACGTGGACGCCTTCCTGGCGGCCAAGGACAGCCTCAAGATGCAGCTCGACGGCCACCGCCACGGCGCAGCCGTCGACCAGGAGGCGGTCGCCAACGTGCGCATGGTGCTGCACGACCTGGCCGAGGGCCTGGTGCCGCACGCACCCGTGGTGGCGCCGTCATATCTCACCGCCGAGGCGAAGGTACATCACCCGACCGAGGGAGCGCACCGCTACAAGATCGAGCTGCCGCCGGTCGAGCAGCGCGACATCAGCGCCCTGGTCGACGAGCTGGGCCTGATGGGGCGCGCCAAGGTGACGCCCCTGGAGGGCGGGCGCAGCGCCATCATCATCACCACGCACGAAAGCCTGGACGACATCATCGCGATCTGCTCCTTCGTGCTCAATCCGGAAGACCTGAAGATCTTCGAGGCCCCGGCCTTGACGCTAGAGCAGCGCGCCATCGAGGCCGCCGAGCGCAAGCGCATCGAGGACCAGCAGGGCTACGGCTTCTTCGACGCCGACGACGAGACCGCGGCCGCGGCAAGCGGCGGCGACGAGCTGTCGGACGACGAGCGCGGCTACGGTTTCTTCCAGCCGATCGAACAGATCCGCGCCGCGGCCGGCATCACGGGCGAACCGAAGCCGGCTGCCGCGCCGAAGGGCCCGGAAGCGCTCGAGCTGTCCGAAACGGCAAGCGAGCTGGCGCTTGAAAAGAAGGCCGCCGCCAAGAAGGACCCGCACGCGGAATCGTCCTCGATCCGGGTGTCGGTCGAGAAGGTCGACCAGCTGATCAACCTGATCGGCGAACTGGTGATCACCAACGCCATGCTCGAGCAGAGGAGCGGCGGGCTGGATCCGATGACCCACGAGCGCCTGCTCAATTCCATCAGCCAGCTGGGCCGCAACACCCGCGAGCTGCAGGAAGCGGTGATGTCGATCCGCATGATGCCGATGGACTTCGTGTTCTCGCGCTTCCCGCGCATGGTGCGCGACCTGGCCGGCAAGCTTGGCAAGAAGGTCGACTTCATCACCAACGGCGCCGCCACGGAGCTCGACAAGGGCCTGATCGAGCGCATCGTCGATCCGCTGACCCACCTGGTGCGCAACTCGATCGACCACGGCATCGAGATGCCGGCCGCGCGTGTCGCCAGCGGCAAGTCGGAGGCGGGGCGCCTGTTCCTGTCGGCCGGCCACCAGGGCGGCAACATCGTCATCGAAGTCTCGGACGACGGCGCCGGCCTGAACCGCGAGCGCATCCTGGCCAAAGCCAGCCAGAACGGGCTCTCGGTGAGCGAGAACATGAGCGACGAGGAAGTCTGGCAGCTGATCTTCGCGCCGGGCTTCTCGACCGCCGAGCAGGTGACGGACGTGTCGGGCCGCGGCGTCGGCATGGACGTCGTCAAGCGCAACATCGCCTCGATGGGCGGCAGCGTCGACATCCGCTCTGCGCGCGGCTTCGGCACCACGATCTCGATCTCGCTGCCCCTGACGCTGGCCATCCTGGACGGCATGTCGATCCGCAGCGGCGAAGAGGTGTACATCCTGCCTCTGTCCTTTGTCGTCGAGTCGCTGCAGCCGGCGCTTGCCGACATCCGCGAGATCGCGGGACGCGGCCGCGTGCTGAAGGTGCGCGGCGAATACCTGCCCCTGATCCCGCTGTACCAGATGTTCGAGATCCAGCCGCGCATCACCGACCCCTCCGAGGGCATCGTGGTGATCCTCGAGACCGAGGGCAAGAAGGCCGCGCTGTTCGTGGACGAACTGGTAGGCCAGCAGCAGGTGGTGGTGAAGAACCTGGAAGCGAATTACCGCAAGGTGGCCGGCATCTCGGGCGCCACCATCCTGGGCGACGGCGGCGTCGCCCTGATCCTCGACGTGGCCGCGCTGGTGCGCTCCTCGCGCCAGCTGCTCGGCGACACCGTCGTATCGTGAAGCTTTTTACAAAACATTAACCCCAAGAGGACGCGAACATGTCTACTGTACAGAACAACAAACCGGCCGACGGCACCATCGAAGGGGCCGGCAGCGAGTTCCTGGCCTTCACCCTGGGCTCCGAGGAATACGGCATCGATATCCTCAAGGTGCAGGAGATCCGCGGTTACGAAGCGGTGACCCGCATCGCCAACGCACCGGAATTCATCAAGGGCGTCATCAACCTGCGTGGCATCATCATCCCGGTGGTGGACATGCGCATCAAGTTCAAGCTGGGCACCCCGGTGTACGACCAGTTCACCGTCGTGATCATCCTGAACATCGGCGGGCGCATCATGGGCATGGTGGTGGACAGCGTGTCGGACGTGACCACGCTCACCCCGGACCAGATCAAGCCGGCGCCGGAAATGGGCACCGCCTTCAACTCGGACTACATGATCGGCCTGGGCACGGTGGACGAGCGCATGCTGATCCTGGTCGACATCGACAAGCTGATGTCGTCCAGCGAGATGGGCCTGATGGACAAGCTGGCAGCGTAAGCGTAGGGTGGGCGGGGGAAAACAGTCCAGTGGACTGTTTTCCCGTCCACCCTACAACAGCCGGCACAAGCAACACTGATAGCAACGAAGAGGCAATAACGTGCCGCAGCAACGAACCGATACGGCCAAGGAATTCGATTTCACGCGCAGTGATTTCGAGCGGGTCCGCGCGCTGATCTACCAGCGCGCCGGGATATCCCTGGCCGACAGCAAGCAGGAGATGGTCTACAGCCGCCTGGCGCGGCGCCTGCGCGCCACCGGCATCCAGTCCTTCGTGCGCTACCTCGACGACCTGGAAGCAGGCCGGATGGCGACCGAATGGGAAGCCTTCACCAATGCGCTGACCACCAACCTGACCTCGTTCTTCCGCGAAGCCCACCACTTCCCGCTGCTGGCCGAGCACCTGGCCGGGCTGCAGCGCCGCGACGGCAAGCCGCTCACCATCTGGTGTTCGGCCGCGTCCACCGGCGAGGAACCGTATTCGATCGCGATGATTGCCTGCGAGGCCTTCAACAGCTTGAGCCCGCCGGTACAGATCGTCGCGACCGATATCGACACCAATGTGCTGGCGGTCGGCGCCACCGGGGTCTATCCGATGGAGCGCGTCGACAAGGTGGGCGCGGAGCGCCTGAAGCGCTTCTTCCTGAAGGGGAAGGGCGCCAACGAGGGCATGGCGCGGGTGCGTCCGGAACTGCGCCAGCTGGTGAGTTTCCGCCAGCTGAACCTGCTGGCGAACGAATGGCCGGTGGAAGGGCAGTTCGACGCGATCTTCTGCCGCAACGTGATGATCTACTTCGACAAGGACACCCAGCGCAAGATCCTGGCGCGCTTCGTGCCCCTGATGAAGTCCCATGCCCTGCTGTTCGCCGGGCATTCCGAAAACTTCCTGTACGTGTCGGATTCGCTGCGCCTGCGCGGCAAGACGGTGTACGAACTCGATCAGGCCGCGCGCCGCCACCCGTTCTAAGACACCGACATGAACAACCAGTTCGCCACCAACGTCTACTACGACCGCACCTTCGACTGCGACGCCGCCAAGATCCTGCCGGGCGAGTACTACTACACCAGCAAGAACATGCTGATCGTGACCGTGCTCGGTTCCTGCGTGTCGGCCTGCATCCGCGACCGCATCACCGGCCTGGGCGGCATGAACCATTTCATGCTGCCCGACGGCGGCGACGCAGGCAGCCCGGTGTCGGCCTCGATGCGCTACGGGAGCTTCGCCATGGAGATCCTGATCAACGACCTGCTCAAGGCGGGTGCGCGCCGCGAGAACCTGGAAGCCAAGGTGTTCGGCGGCGGCGCCGTGCTGCGCGGCTTCACCGCCATGAACGTGGGCGAACGCAATGCCTCCTTCGTGATGAACTTCCTCAAGACCGAACGCATCCCGGTGCTGGCCTCGGACCTGAACGACGTCTATCCGCGCAAGGTGTACTTCTTCCCCAAGACCGGCAAGGTGCTGGTGAAGAAGCTGATGCAGACCCAGAACGATACGCTGGCAAAACGCGAGCTCGATTACGCCAAACGACTCAAGGTCGAACCGGTTGGCGGCGACATCGACTTGTTTTGACCAGGGAAGAACAAGACCTGAAAGGACGACACATGACAATCAAGGTGTTGATCGTCGACGACTCGGCGCTGATCCGCAGCGTGATGAGCGAAATCGTCAACTCCCAGCCCGACATGGAAGTCGTGGCCACGGCCCCCGACCCGCTGGTCGCGCGCGAGCTGATCAAGCGCCACAACCCGGACGTGCTGACACTCGACGTCGAGATGCCGAAGATGGACGGCCTCGACTTCCTGGAAAAGCTGATGCGCCTGCGCCCGATGCCGGTGCTGATGGTGTCCTCGCTGACCGAGCGCGGCTCGGAGATCACGATGCGCGCGCTGGAACTGGGCGCGGTCGACTTCGTGACCAAGCCGAAGCTGTCGATCCAGACCGGGATGCGCGAATACACCGAACTCATCGCCGACAAGATTCGCGCGGCAAGCCGCGCGCGCATCAAGCGCATGGTCCCGGGCAGCAGCCCGGCGCCGCAGCTGTCGGCCCTGCGCAGCCCCCTGATCTCGTCGGAAAAGCTGATCATCATCGGCGCCTCCACCGGTGGCACCGAGGCGATCCGCGAATTCCTGATGCAGATGCCCTCGGACTGCCCGGGCATCCTGATCGCCCAGCACATGCCGGAAGGCTTCACCAGCTCCTTCGCCAAGCGCCTCGATTCGCTGTGCAAGATCAGTGTCAGCGAATCGCAGGGCAACGAGCGGGTGCTGCCCGGCCACGCCTACATCGCACCGGGCCATTCGCACCTCCTGCTCACCCGTTCCGGCGCCAACTACATGACGAAGATCGAGCAGAGCCCGCCCGTCAACCGGCACCGTCCCTCGGTGGACGTGCTGTTCCGCAGCGCCGCGCAGGCGGCGGGCAAGAACGCGGTCGGTGTTATCCTGACCGGCATGGGCAAGGACGGGGCCGCCGGCATGCTGGACATGCGCACCGCGGGCGCGCACAATTTTGCCCAGGACGAGGCAAGCTGCGTCGTGTTCGGCATGCCGCGCGAAGCGATCGCGCTCGGCGCTGCCCACGAAGTAGGCAGTTTGCAGGCCTTGCCGGGCATGGTGCTCGAGCACCTGGCCTCGCAGGGCAGCCGGGCGTTGCGTGTTTGATCCGGATGCGCTTGTATTGATGCCATTTTATCGCCGTACGGCAACAAAAATGCTATTCTTGAGGCTGATCCCACGGTCGCGCGGTTTTGTTCAGCGCTCACCTACTAAACCAAAGCAAAAGATTCAAAACGGAGTAATTCATGGCTGATCCAAAGTTGCGTTTTCTGGTTGTTGACGATTTCTCGACGATGCGCCGCATCGTCCGGAATCTGTTGAAGGAACTGGGTTATGCCAATGTCGACGAAGCAGAAGACGGCGTGATGGCGCTGGCCAAGCTGCGCAGCGAACCCTTCGACTTCGTGGTGTCGGACTGGAACATGCCGAACATGGACGGCCTGACCATGCTGCAGAACATCCGTGCCGATCCCGCGCTGGCCAAGCTGCCGGTGCTGATGGTGACCGCCGAAGCCAAGAAGGAAAACATCATCGCGGCCGCGCAGGCAGGCGCCAGCGGCTACGTGGTCAAGCCGTTCACGGCCGCCACGCTGGACGAGAAGCTCAACAAGATCTTCGAAAAGATGGACAAGGCGGGCTGACATGACGGAGCAGACTGCGGCGCAGGTCGAGACCTCCCACGAGGAGGTCCTGAGCCGGATCGGGCACATGACGCGCGCGCTGCACGAAAGCCTGCGCGGCCTCGGCCTCGACAAGCTGATCGAGAAGGCGGCGAGCGACATTCCCGATGCGCGCGATCGCCTCGACTACGTGGCGCGCCTGTCCGAACAGGCTGCCAAGCGCGTGCTGGACGCCACCGACGCCGCCGGCCCGGTGCAGGATGCGATCGAGACCCGCTCCGGCGAGCTCGCCGGCGCCTGGCAGGCCTTGCTGGACCAGGGTGCTTCGGAACAGGACTGGCGCGCGCTGGCGCAGCGCACCATCGCCGGCCTCGACGAGTCCCGCGCCGGGGCCTGCGCGACGCGTGCCCAGCTGATGGACATCATGATGGCCCAGGATTTCCAGGACCTGACCGGCCAGGTGATCGGCCGCATCACGGGCATCGCCCAGAACCTCGAGAAGCAGCTGGTGCAGGTGCTGATCGACTTCGCGCCGAGCGAGATCCGGCGCGAGATCGACAATGGCTTGCTCAACGGCCCGCAGATCAAGCCGGAAGGCAAGAGCGAAGTGGTTGCCGACCAGGGCCAGGTCGACGACCTGCTCGACAGCCTCGGTTTCTAAGGCGCGCGGGCCACGGGGCCGCCCGCGCACCGTCACACGTTTCACTCACGCGCCACATGCATCAAACTAACTTCATCGTCCGCGAACCGCTGCTCGACCCCAGGCAGCGCGTCATCGGCTACGAGCTGTCGTGGCAGCATCACGACGGCAAGGTCCCGAGCGACCAGGAACTGGAAGACCTGGTCGGCTTCGTCGCCGAGCATGTCAACCATGCCGAGCACGGCTGGCTGCTGCGCGACAAGGTCCTGTTCCTCGATGCCGTCCCGGAGATGCTCTCCCTCGATGCGCTGCACGCGCTGCCGCCGGAGCGCACCGTCCTGACCCTGAATATCCGCAAGCTGACCGACCCTGACGTGCGCGCGGCGGTGCAGGCGGTGCGCGTGGGCGGGGTAGGGGTGTCGATCCGCGGCGCCGACCTCAAGCTGCTGGGCCGCAACCTCTCGCCCTATGCCTCCTACGTCGAGGTGCAGTTCGCCGGCAGCGACGTCGCCACCCAGGCCCGCACCTATGCCGCCGCCAGGCATGCCGCGGTGCGCATGGTGGGCCGTCCGGTAGCCACCTGGGCCGACTTCGACGCCTGCGCCACCCTCGGCCTGGATGCCTTTGTCGGCAAGCTGCACCTGACCCCGCGGCCGGGCAACCCGGTCAAGGGCATGAACCCGACCCAGAGCACCATCCTGCAGCTGATGCAGCTGGTGCAGAACAACGAGGACCTGCCCAAGCTCGAGAACATCCTGAAGCGCGATCCGGCGCTCACCTACAAGCTGCTCAGCTACATCAATTCCGCGGGCTTCGGGGCCGCGCGCAGGGTGGAGTCGCTGCGCCAGGCGATTGCCCTGATGGGCTATGCGCCGCTGTACCGCTGGCTAGTGCTGCTGCTGGCGACGGCCAGTTCGAGCGGTTACTCGCCGGTGCTGATGGAGACCGCGGTGGTGCGCGGCCGCCTGGCCGAGCTGCTCGGCTCGACGGCGCTGCGCGGCGAGGGCGAGCACCTGTTCGTGGCCGGCATGTTCTCGCTGCTGGACCGGCTGCTGGGCCTGCCGATGCAGGAGGTGCTGGAGACGGTGCCGCTGCCCGAGGAAGTGGTCCGGGCGCTGGTGTCGCGCGAAGGCAAATATGGGCCTTACCTGGCCCTGGCCGAAGCTTGCGAACTCAATTCGAAGCTGGTGGCGGGGCTGGCGGAGTCGCTCGAGATCTCCCCGCTGGAAGTCAACAAGGCGCACCTGTCGGCGCTGGCCTGGGCGCAGTCGGTCGCCGCCTGAGGCGCAAGAAAAATTAGCGTGGCACCGCCCGCCGCTCCGGCGTCCCGGTGGTCACGAAGCGTTCCAGGGTCTGCTGCATCTGCATCGAGATCCTCGCGAAGCTGCAACCTATCTGCACCTGCTCACCCAGCAGGAAGGTGCGGAACGGCCGCAGCAGGCGCACTTCGAGGTCGGCCATGATCACCAGGTTCGGCCCCAGCTGCAGGCGCACGCCTTCCAGCTTCTTCCCCACGTGCAGCCCGAAGCATTGCTCGGGCGCCGCGCGCAGCCCCACGCCGCCTTGCGAGAAGTCGTACAGGGGCAGTTCCATCTCGGCGCCCTTGATGCGGAAGTTCGCCAGGTAATGGACGCCCACCGGCGTCTCGACCCGGCGCGCGGCGCGGCGGTTCAGCACCAGGCAGGAGGGCGGGAATTCGGCTTGCACGTGCAGCTTGTCGGAGGGCGCCGGTTTCCAGGACTGGTCGAGCTCGAACTGCAGCTTGGCGTTGCCGCCCAGCGAAGCGACCAGGGTGGCCCTGCCGGCTGGCGGGCGCTCGCTGCCGGTGAAGTCGATCACGAAATGCGGCAGCTCCGGGTCGACCGATTCGATGCGGGCCAGCAGCGGCTCGATCCAGCCGGCCGGGAACACGGTGATCGGCTCGCCGGACAGGGACAGCGCGGTCAAGGCCTCGCCGATATCGAAGGGATCGCGCATTTCATGCGGCTCGGCGGTGCTGCCGATGCGGCTGAGCGCGTCCGACTGCCTCGGCGGGCCCTTGCGGTCGATGGGAGCGGCGGTTTCGTTCACGGCGACTTTCCTTGCGAGATTCCTTCATGATGCGCGAAAACCGGCTGGTTTCCGCGCGCGTCAAGTATAAGGCCAGTCCTACTAATATTGCAATTCTGCAAGCAACGATGGTTTTTTACTACGCTCAGATTTCCAGGTTGTCGATCAGGCGTGTGTTGCCGAGCTTGGCTGCGGCCAGCACGACCAGCGGCGTGCCCGCTTCCAGGTCGGTCATGCCGGGCGCCTGCAGGTCGATGCGCTTGCGGATCGAGACATAATCCGGCTTCCAGCCGCGCGCGGCCAGGAAATCCATGGCCTGGCGCTCGACGGCGGCGACGTCGCGGCTGTCCGCGCGCATCGCCTCGGCGACGGCGTTCAGCTGCCGGTACAGCGCCGGGGCCTCGAGCCGCTCCTCGCTCGAGAGGTAGCCGTTGCGCGAGGACAGGGCCAGGCCGTCCTCGGCGCGGAAGGTCTCGGCGCCGATGATCTCGGTCGGCAGGGCGAACTGGCGCGCCATGTTACGGACGATCATCAGCTGCTGGTAATCCTTCTTGCCGAATACGGCCACGCGCGGCTGCACGCAGGAGAACAGCTTGGTCACCACGGTGCAGACGCCGTCGAAGAAACCGGGGCGGAACTCGCCTTCCAGGGTATTGCCCAGTCCCTCGGGCGGGCGCACGCGGTATTCCTGCGGCTCCGGGTACATGTCCTTCTCGGTCGGCGCGAACAGCACGTAGACGCCTTCCTTTTCCAGCTTGGCCACGTCGTCCTGGAAGGTGCGCGGGTACTTGTCGAAATCCTCGTTCGGGCCGAACTGCAGACGATTGACGAAGATGGACGCCACCACCGGGTCGCCGTGCCGGCGCGCCAGGCGCATCAGCGACAAATGGCCTTCATGCAGGTTGCCCATCGTCGGCACAAAGGCGGTGCGCAGCTGGCCGCGCAGCTGGTCGCGCAGTTCGTCGATGGAGGAAATGATTTTCATGGGGGTAACGGAATAGGAATAAAGTAACCGGCCCTTCAAGCCGGGGAATAGGCCAGGCGCACATAGATCGGCGCAAAGGGTTCGGCCTGCGTGATCTCGATCAAGGTTTCCTTCGCCAGCTCGAGCATGGCGACAAAGTGTACAACCACGATCGGAATCGTGTGCTGGCCGGCGAACAATTCGGAGAATTCGACGAAGCGCTGCGACTGCAGGGTGCGCAGGATGGCGGACATGTGCTCGCGCACCGAGAGCTCCTGGCGGCTGATCCGGTGGTGCTGGGTCAGCTTGGCGCGGCGCATCACATCCAGCCAGGCGCGCTGCAGGTCCCACGGATCCACGTCCGGAAGCACGGGCGCCACGCCCTGTTCGACAAACAGCTGCGGGCGTACGAAGTCGCGGCCTTCCTGGGGCAGGGCGCCGAGCGCCACCGCCGCCGCCTTGATCTGCTCGTAGTCCAGCAGGCGGCGCACCAGTTCGGCACGCGGGTCGCCGACGTCCTCGACCAGGTCCTCGTGCCTTTTGGGGAGCAGCATCCTCGACTTGATCTCGATCAGCATCGCCGCCATGAGCAGGTACTCGGCGGCCAGCTCCAGGTTGCGCTGGCGGATCTGCTCGACGTATTCCAGGTATTGCAGGGTCACCTGCGCCATGGGGATGTCGAGGATGTTGAAGTTCTGCTTGCGGATCAGGTACAGCAGCAGGTCGAGCGGACCTTCGAAGGCGTCGAGGAAGACCTCGAGCGCGTCCGGCGGGATGTACAGGTCGTTGGGCAGGCGCGTCAAAGGCTCGCCGTACAGGCGCGCGATGGCCGCCTCGGCCGCATCGGCCGCTGCGTTCAGGTGCTCGTCGTGGATAGTCGGAGGCGCCCCATCCTGCGGGGGATCGGCCGCGTTTGGCGCGGCCTGCTCGGGCAGCATGGGGCTTACCTCAGCCTCAGACCTTGGACTGGTACGGGTAGGCTTGCTGGCGCAGGCGCGACGCGTTGATGCGCTCCTGTTCGTCCAGCGACAGCGGGGCCTTGTCCCACAGCAGGGCGCGGCCTTCCACCTGGCGCTCTTCCATGCCCGGGGTCTTGGCTTTCAGTTCCTTGATGAACTTGGTGTGCTCGGATTCGTACAGCGAGTGTTGTTTCTTGAAGAACATGATTTCCAGAATGAAGTAGCAAACAGACGGGGCAGATTCTTCAGCCCCGGCCCGTTCGCGTCAAGTTTACTTGTGCAGTTCGTTCAGCTGGCGGGCGATGATGTCGTGGTTGAGCCACAGCACCGGGGCGATCTTTTCCGATGCGCCATGGAACATCAGGGGGCCGGCGCCTTCCAATACGAGGCTCGACAGGTGGTCGGTGATCAGCGCCTTCTTGTCCTTGTGCAGGTTGGTGATGGCTTCCGAGGTGCCGATCATGACTTCGGCCAGTTCCGGGGTGTTGTCCATCGGCCAGGCTTCGAAGTTGCGGAAGTGGGCGCTGGTCGCGTCGTTGTTGTAGTGCTCGATGGTGTCGAGCAGCGACTGCAGCGAGATGCCGTCGCCCAGCAGGTCCTGGCAGATTTGCCATTGCTGGTCGGCCCATGCTCCGCCGCCTTCCTTCTTCAGGGCGACCAGCAGCGGGAACAGCGACAGCTCGACGCCCACGAAGATGTCCGAGGAGTTGGTGCGGATTTCCGGGCAGTTGAACACGGTGGCGTAGATGCCCTGGTTCCAGGCTGCCTGGGCGATCGACTCCAGGCGCATCTTGGCGTAGCCCTGGGTGTAGTTGGTGTAGGTCTGCCACTGGTACTCGCCCTGGATGAGGATCTCGGTGCCGTGGTAGCCGTAGGCGGTGTAGCGCACTTCGCCGCCGGCCTTGGTGACGCGCTCGCGGATCGTGCTTGACGCATCGATCAGGTACTTGAGCGTGTTGGCGGTGACTTCGTCGAAGTTCATCAGGATCAGCTTGCCCAGGTCGCTGTCGAGCAGGGCGCGCGAGGATTCGAAGCGCTCGCCGCGGCCCTTGTAGATGCGGTTGGCGATGGCCAGGAAGGCCTTGATCTTCGGGATGCCGCCGGCCATGGTGTGGGCGAAGAAGACGTTCGCGCCTTCCGGGATCAGCTTGTCGATCTCAGCCATCGCCTGGGCGGCGGACGTGGTGAAGCGGCGCACGCCGGCCTCGCGGCAGCGCTCGATCTTGTCCCAGTCCAGCTTGTCGTCCTGCCAGGTCTTGAGCTTGACGTCCGCCAGCAGTTCGGTCGGGTTCTGCTCGCCTTCCGGGGCGTCCATGTCGAAACCGGCCATCAGCGGCACATTGACGATCTTGCCGCCGAGCTTCTCTTCCGCCTCGGCGTGTTCTTCCGCGGTGAGCGCGCGCAGGGCGCCGGACTCGTCGCGGCGGCCGACGGTGATGCCGACGATGCTCATGCCGGCAGCGCGCGCCTCGTCGATCAGGCCGTTCACATAGCCGCGGCCGAACAGCTCGCCGAACAGGACGAAGACGTCGCCCTTGCGGAACACGTTGGCGTGCGGGATATGGCGGAGAGGAGTGAATTCGGTCATCTTATTATCTACCTATCTTGTATGGTCTGAAGAAGGCCTGCCGGCAAGGGCCGTAGGGGCACGAGTTTCAGAAAAAACACGCCATTATAACGCTGTGGTTGATGGCGGGAGTTGATTTTGGCGGTTGGGGGAGGTGGTGCAGGCGGGCGCTAGTGGTGCGCTTGGGAACTTGGGTCCCGGCCTGCGCCGGGACGACGGTGCTTGCGTTACCACTTACTGCAAACAACGTCATCCCGGCGAAGGCCGGGATCCAATTTTGCATGCGTATAGTTAGCGAATACGCATGCCCGGCTGCGCGCCCGGCATCGGATCGAGCAGGTACAGGCCCGGATTGGCCTTCTCGTCGGCAGCGGACGCGCACAGCACCATGCCCTCCGACACGCCGAACTTCATCTTGCGCGGCGCCAGGTTGGCGACCATGACGGTCAGCTTGCCGACCAGGTCTTCCGGCTTGTAGGCCGACTTGATGCCCGAGAACACGTTGCGGTAGCGGCCTTCGCCCACGTCCAGGGTCAGGCGCAGCAGCTTGCCGGCGCCTTCGACGTGTTCGCAGTTGACGATCTTCGCCACGCGCAGGTCGACCTTCAGGAAATCGTCGATCGAGATTTCCGGCGCCAGTTCCTCGATGTCGCCCGCCGGCGCGGCCTCGGCCACCGGTGCCACAGCCTCGGCGGCCGGTGCAGGGGCTGCCACGGCAGGAGCCGCCGCAGGGACGCCTGCCGGCTTGTCGAACAGGTTCTCGACCATCTTCGCATCGACGCGCTGCATCAGGTGGCTGTAGGCGCCGATCGTGCGGCCCAGCATGGTTTCGTAGACGGCTGCGCCGTGGGTGTCGAGCCAGCTCAGTTCGGTGTCGCCCAGGAACTCGGTAACGCGCGCGGCCACCTGCGGCAGCACCGGCGACAGCATGATGGTGAGCTGGCGGAACAGGATCAGCGCGGTGGTGCAGACGTCGTGCAGTTCAGCAAGCTTCGACTCATCCTTGGCCAGCAGCCAGGGCTTGTTCTCGTCCACGTACTGGTTGACGATGTCGGTGATCTCCATGATCTCGCGCATCGCGCGGCCGTACTCGCGCGCTTCGAACGCGGCCGCGATGCTGGCCTGGCGCTCGGCGCCGTCAATCATCAGGGCCTTGCAGATCCAGCCCTTGGCGTTATCGGACAGGCTGTCGGCCAGCTTGCCGTCGAACTTCTTGGCGATGAAGCCGGCGCAGCGGCTGGCGATGTTGATGTACTTACCGATCAGGTCGCTGTTCACGCGGGCCACGAAGTCTTCGCCGTTGAAGTCGAGGTCTTCGACTTTCGCATTCAGCTTGAACGCCAGGTAGTAGCGCAGCCATTCCGGGTTCATGCCCAGCTCGAGGTAGCGCAGCGGCGAGATGCCGGTGCCGCGCGACTTCGACATCTTTTCGTTGTTGACCGTGAGGTGGCCGTGCACCGCGACCTTCAGCTTGTCGATGATCGGGTGCTGCGAGAAGTTCAGCATCGCCGGCCAGAACAGCAGGTGGAAGGACACGATGTCCTTGCCGATGAAGTGGACCTGCTCGGCCGCCGGGTCGTGCAGGAAAGCGTCGTAGTCGATGCCCTTTTTGCTGAAGTAGTTCTTCAGCGAGGCCAGGTAGCCGACCGGCGCGTCCAGCCACACATAGAAGAACTTGCCCGGCGCGTCAGGAATCGGGATGCCGAAATAGGGCGCGTCACGCGAGATGTCCCAGTCCGCCAGCTTTTCGCCGGACTCGCCCAGCCATTCCGAGACCTTGTTGACCATTTCCGGCTGCAGGCGGCCCGGGGTGTTCAGCCATTCCTTCAGGAAGGCGAAGCAGCGCGGGTCGGACAGCTTGAAGAAGTACTGCTCCGAGGGCTTGAGGATCGGGGTCGAGCCGGTGAAGACCGAGAACGGATTGATCAGTTCGGTCGGCTGGTAGGCGGCGCCGCAGACTTCGCAGTTGTCGCCGTACTGGTCCTTGGCGTGGCAGACCGGGCACTCGCCCTTGATGTTGCGGTCGGCCAGGAACATGCCCTTGACCGGGTCGTAGAAGCGGTCGACGGTCTTGGTGACGATCAGGCCGGCGTCGCGCAGCTGGCGGTAGATGCCCTGCGACAGCTCGACGTTTTCCGGCGAATCCGTGGAATACCAGTTGTCGAAGGCGATGTGGAAGCCGTTCAGGTACTGTGGGCGGCCGGCGGCGATCTTGGCCACGAATTCCTGCGGCGTGATGCCTTCTTTTTCGGCAGCGATCATGATCGGGGTGCCGTGGGTGTCGTCGGCGCAGACGAAATGCACCTGGCGCTGGGTACCATTATCGCGCTGCATTCGCTGGAACCGGACCCAGATGTCGGCCTGGATGTATTCCATCATGTGGCCGATATGGAAGGCAGCGTTGGCGTAGGGCAGGGCAGTGGTGACGAACAGCTTGCGGGTCATGGTGGTCGAAGCGCTTTGGTTATATGGAAAGAAGCATTTTACCAGCGGAAGGCGGCACCTGCGCAGCGGCCGGCGCCGGGTTTGCCAAAGCAACAAGAAGCGAGCGGCATTTTGCGCTACACTTCGCCCCTATAACCTGGAGAAACACATGAGCATCACTGAGAACGATGTCAAGGCAGCATTGTCGGCGGTCATCGATCCGAATACCGGGAAGGATTTCGTTTCTTCCAAATCCATCAAGAACATCAAGCTCAGCGGCGCGGACGTCTCCTTCGACGTCGAGCTGGGCTATCCGGCGGCCAGCCAGGTCGCCGGCATCCGCGACAGCGTCGTGGCTGGCGTCAAGGCGCTGCCCGGCGTGGGCAACGTGACGGCCAGGGTCTATACCAAGATCCTGTCGCACGCGGTCCAGCGCGGCCTGAAGGTCATGCCGAACGTGAAGAACATCATCGCGGTCGCCTCGGGCAAGGGTGGCGTGGGCAAGTCGACCACCGCCGTCAACCTGGCGCTGGCGCTGAGCGCCGAGGGCGCCAGCGTCGGCATCCTGGACGCGGACATCTACGGTCCTTCGCAGCCGATGATGTTGGGCATTAACGCCCGCCCCGAAAGCCGCGACGGCAAGACCATGGAACCGCTCGAGAACCACGGCGTGCAGGTGTCCTCGATCGGCTTCATGATCGATCCGGACGAGCCGATGGTCTGGCGCGGCCCGATGGTCACCGGGGCGCTGCAGCAGCTGCTGGAGCAGACCAACTGGCGCGACCTCGACTACCTGATCGTCGACATGCCCCCGGGCACCGGCGACATCCAGCTGACCCTGTCGCAGAAGGTGCCGGTCACCGGCGCCGTCATCGTCACCACCCCGCAGGACATCGCCCTGCTGGACGCGCGCAAGGGCCTCAAGATGTTCGAGAAGGTCGGCATCCCGATCATCGGCGTGGTCGAGAACATGAGCACCCATATCTGCTCCAACTGCGGCCACCACGAGGAAATCTTCGGGGCGGGCGGCGGCGAGAAGATGTGCCGCGACTTCGGCGTCGACTTCCTCGGCAAGCTGCCGCTGAACCTGTCGATCCGCGAGCAGACCGATTCCGGCCGCCCGACCGTGGTGGCCGATCCGGAAGGCCCGGTCGCGAGCGTGTACAAGGAGATCGCGCGCAAGGTCGCCGTCAAGGTCGCCGAGAAGGCGAAGGACATGACCAGCAAGTTCCCGAGCATCGTCGTCAAGAACGACTGATTTTTTACCATCTGGTAAAAAAACGATGCGCGTTTCCAGCATCCGCGAGCGCCTGGCCCTGCTGGGCGCGCTGCCGCTGCACCAGGAGCGCGTGCTGCGCGACTGGGTGCAGGGCGCCGCGCACGAGCGCGGGCGCCGTCCGGCGTCCGATTTCCTGCCGAAATCCGTCCGCGCAGCCTTGCCTCTGCTGGATGACGAGCTGGCCGGCCTGGTGCGGCTGGTCTCCAGCCACCCGGGCGAAGATGGTTCCGAACGCCTGCTGGTGGGCTTGAGCGATGGCCAGATGGTCGAATCGGTGCTGCTGCCGCGCGATGGCGTGTGCGTCTCGAGCCAGGTTGGTTGCGCGGTCGGCTGTACGTTTTGCATGACCGGCCGCGAAGGCCTGCTGCGCCAGGTGACCAGCGGCGAGATCGTGGCCCAGGTGGTGCTGGCGCGTCGCCGCCGGCCGGTGAGGAAGGTGGTCTTCATGGGCATGGGCGAGCCGGCCCACAACCTCGACAATGTGCTGGAAGCGATCGAGCTGCTCGGCATCGAGGCCGGGATCGCGCACAAGAACCTGGTGTTTTCCACCGTGGGCGACCCGCGCGCCTTCGAGCGCCTGCATGACGCGCGCGTGAAACCGGCGCTGGCCCTGTCGCTGCACACCACCAAGCCTCAGCTGCGCGCCGAACTGCTGCCGCGCGCGCCGCGCCTGTCGCCCTCGGCGCTGGTGGAGCACGGCGAGCGCTATGCGCGCCTGAGCGGCTATCCGATCCAGTATCAGTGGACGCTCTTGGCAGGCGTGAACGACGGTGCGGACGAAATGGACGGCATCGTGTCGCTCCTGCGCGGCAAGTACGCCATCCTCAACATGATTCCCTATAACACCGTGCCGGACCTGGCGTACCAAAGGCCGAGCTGGGAGCGCGCGCGCGCGCTCGCGGCCGGCCTGCATGCGCGCGGCGTGCTGACCAAGCTGCGCGATTCGGCCGGGCAGGACGTCGACGGCGGCTGCGGCCAGCTGCGCGCGCGGGCCGGGCGCACGATCGCCTTGCGCCGGGCTTGAATGGCCGAAGCCTCAGGCCGGACCGCCCGCCCGTGAGGCCTGGTGCGAGGCCGTCAGGGTATTGAAACTGCTCATCAGGTTCCGGTAATCCGGAATGTGGTTCGAGAACAGCGTGCCGAGGCCCTCGATATCGTTGCGCCAGTCGCGGTGCAGTTCGCAGGCGGCGCCGAACCAGGTCATCATCTGCACCCCGGCATGGCTCATGCGCGCCCAGGCGGCACTGCGCGTCGTCTCGTCGAAGGTGCCGGAGGCGTCGGCGACGACGAAGACCTCGAACCCTTCCGCCAGCGCCGACAGGGCGGGGAAGGCGACGCAGACCTCGGTGACGACCCCGGCGATGATGAGCTGCTTCCTGCCGGTCGCCCTGACCGCGTTCACGAAGTCCTCGTTATCCCAGGCGTTGATCTGGCCGGGACGCGGGATGTAGGGCGCATCCGGAAACATCTCCTTGAGTTCGGGCACCAGCGGCCCGTTCGGACCGGTCTCGAAACTGGTGGTCAGGATGGTGGGCAGTTTGAAGTAGCGCGCCAGGTCGGCCAGCGCCAGCACGTTGTTCTTGAACTTGTCGGGGCCGATGTCGCGCACCAGGGATAGCAGCCCGGCCTGGTGGTCGACCAGCAGGACCGCCGCGTTGTTCTTGTCGAGGCGCTTGTAGGGAATAGTCATGGCGTTCTCCTTCACCGAAAAATCGCTTCCGGAATACAGACCGTGAAAACGCCCGGAAGTGCCTGCGGCGCTGCGCGACCTTGCCAGAGTGGCATTGCTTGGCACGCCTCATTTTTCCAGTAACTTTCTGTTCGAAAATAAAGCTCACAGGAATCTTCCTGCCTACACTCGGAGTTTGGAGCGTGGCGCATGGGATGCTTGATGAGCGATAACAGCAGACAGCGGTGGCGCGGGCGTTACCTGGACGCGGCGCACCTGTTCGTACCAGGCAGGCTGCGGCAGGATGCGACCGCGCTCGCGCGTGCCGAGAACGTGGTCAACGCCGCCCTGATGGCGGCCACCGCCGGACCGCTGTACGCGCTGGCCTACTGGATGCTGGGCCTGCGGCTGGCGGCCGCCGAGATCCTGGCCTGCTGCCTGGTCATGCTGATGGCGCCTCCGGTGCTGCGCCTGACCGGCAGCATCGCGCTGGCGCGCGAACTGTTCCTGTGCGCGCTGTTCTTCAATTTCACCTGGCTGACCTGGCACCTGGGCGGCATCCATGCGCCCACGGCCAGCTGGCTGATCACCGCGCCGGTGGTGGCCATGTTCCTGGGCGGGGTGGCCAGCGGCGTGTTCTGGCTGATGGTCAGCTGCGCCGCCGCCGCCGCGATCTGGGGCGTGAGCGCCTTCGGCCTGGCTGCGCTGCACACCCCGAGCCTCGACATGCCGCTGCTGCACCTGATCTGCAACCTCGGCCTGTACGTGGTGGTGCTGGTGTTCGTGCTGCTGTTCGAACTGACCAAGACCGAGGGCTTCGTCAAGTTGCAGCGCGCCCTGGCCACCATCAACGAGCTGGCGATCCGCGACGAGCTCACGGGCAGCCACAACCGCCGCTTCCTGCTCGGCCTGATCGACCGCGAAAAGGAGCGCGCCGACCGCAATGGCCGCCCGTTCTGCCTGTGCCTGTTCGACATCGACTTCTTCAAGCGCATCAACGACACCTATGGGCATGCGGCCGGCGACCTGGTGCTGCGCCGCTTCGCCGAGGCGGTGCAGGGGCAGGTGCGCGGCACCGACGCCTTCGGGCGCTACGGCGGCGAGGAGTTCCTCCTGATGCTGCCCGAGACCCCTGCGCCGGACGCGCTGGTGCTAGCCGAGCGGGTGCGGCGCGTGATCGCCGGCCTGCGCTGCAGTGGCCAGGAAACCGGCGGCAGCGAGATCAGCCTGACGGTATCGGTCGGGGTAGTCGAATACCGTCTCGGCGAGGTCGTGGCCCAGGCCATCGCGCGCGCCGACGAGGCGCTGTACGTGGCCAAGTCCCTGGGGCGCAACCGGGTCCAGTGCCACGACGACGACGAGCGCCTGCCGGTGCTGCCCAAGCTGGCGGTCGAGCAGGCCGGGGCGGAGGGCCCCGGCAGCGGCCCGCGGGTGAGCGCCGGACGCCTGCAGGGCGGCGCCCAGTGCGACCAGCTCACCGGGCTGCTCAACCGGAGCCTGCTGCGCGACCGCCTGCGTCACGCCATGGACCGCGCCAACCGCAACCGTCGCCTGGTGGCGCTGCTGCTCCTGAACATCAACGGTTTCAAGGAGATCAACGACGAATTCGGCTACGAGGCAGGCGACGAGCTCCTGGCCCAGGCCGGCGCCGCGATCCGGCGCTGCCTGCGCGATTCCGACACGGTGGCGCGCTGGGGCGGCGACGAATTCATCGCGATGCTGGAAGACCTGAGCTTCGAGTCCGACGCCCAGGTGGTGGCCGAGAAGGTCCTCGACCGCTTCGGCCTGCCCCTGAGCGTGGCGGGGCGCGAATGCTTCGTCACGCTGGCGGTGGGCGTGGCCCTGTACCCAGCGGCCGACTGCGACCTCGACGCCCTGCTCAAGCGCGCCGACATCGCCATGCGCAGCGCCAAGCGCTGGGGCGAGCACAGCGTCCAGGTCTATTCCGGCGACACGGTGCAGCCGCAGAGCGAGCGCCTGGCCCTCAAGAACGGCCTGCGCGACGCCCTCGCGCAGGGCCAGCTGTTCCTGGAATACCAGCCGCAGATCGACCTGGCCACCCGGTGCGTGGTCGGCGTCGAGGCCCTGCTGCGCTGGCAGCATCCGGTGTACGGGCGGGTCGACCCTGGGCGCTTCATTCCGCTAGCCGAGGAGACCGGCATGATCGTCCCGATCGGCGACTGGGCGCTGCGCACCGCCTGTCTGCAGAACCGCGCCTGGCGCGCCAGCGGCCTCCCCGAGATCAAGACCGCGGTCAACCTGTCGGCGCGCCAGCTCAAGGAGCCCGGGCTGCCGGCGCGGGTGCTGGCGATCCTGCATGAAACCGGGATGCCGGCGCGCTGCCTCGACCTCGAGATCACCGAGGGCATGCTGATCGAAGACCTGGCCGGCAACTGCGCGCTGATGAGCGGGCTGCGCCAGGCCGGCGTGCTGGTCTCGATCGACGACTTCGGCACCGGCTACTCGAGCCTCAACTACCTGTCCGAGCTGCCGATCGACATCCTCAAGATGGACGGCCTGTTCGTGCGCCGCCTGGGCGCGGCCGGCGCGGGCGCGGGCAGGCCCGGCGGGCGCTCGTTCGCGATCGCCGAGGCCATCGTGTCGATGGCGCACCGCCTCGGCCTGAACGTGATCGCCGAGGCGGTCGAGACGCCCAAGCAATTGGCCGACCTGTGCGCGATGGGATGCGATTGCGCCCAGGGTTATTACTTCGCCCGCCCGCTGCCGCCCGCCGAGGTGGCGGCGATGCTGGCGCGCCAGGTCGAGGCCGCGCCCCTCGTCCCGGCCTGAGTTCCCGTCCATGTCGCTTGTCTGCTCATCTCTTGTACTGGAGGATGCCGTGCTGAATGAACCGATTCCCTTTGATCCCGCCCACGACCTCGACGCGCTG
>NZ_DKJX01000057.1:0-117828 GCF_002454935.1 Massilia sp. UBA6681 | reverse complement strand
GCGGCCGTGCCGGTCCCGACGGCCGAGCGCCAGCATGCGCCCTTCGACGGCTGGGCCGCACAAGAGGGCGGCACCCGCGGCGGCGCCCTGGCCAGCCCCGCCCATGTGTACACCGTGCGCGACCGCGCCCAGCTGCTGGCGGCCCTGAGCGCAACAGCGCCGGCGCGCATCGTGCGCGTGGCGGCGAGCATCGACATGAGCGAGGGGCGTCCTTTTCGCGATACAAAGGACCAGGCGCAGCGCGGCATCATACGCATCCCGTCGAATACCACCCTGATCGGGGTGGCTCCGGGAGCCGGCTTCGTCCACGGCAGTCTGATCGTCGCGAACGTCGAACAGGTGGTGATCCGCAACCTCGCTATCCGCAACCCCTGCGACGTCGGCCCGGTCTGGGATCCGCACGACGGCAGCAAGGGCAACTGGAATTCCGAATTCGACGGCATTACCGTCTCCGGCTCGCACCACGTCTGGATCGACCATAACAGCTTTACCGACGCGCCACAGACGGACGACAGGCAAGCGGTCGCGAACGGCAAGATCATGCAGTGCCATGACGGCGCAGTCGACATCACGCGCGGTTCCGACTACGTCAGTGTCACCTACAACCACTTCGCCGAGCACGAGAAGAACATGCTGATCGGCGCAAGCGACGCGGCCACCGGCGACGCCGGCAAGCTGCGCGTGACCCTGAAAGGCAACCTGTTCGAGCACGTGGCCGAACGCGCGCCGCGGGTGCGTTACGGCCAGGTGCACCTGCTGAACAACTACTATGTCGGCGACCGCCAGCGCCCGGTGTACCGCCACGGCTACAGTGTCGGCGCCGCCCATGCGGCGCGCATCATCTCGGATGCCAATGCGTTCGACGTCGCCGGCGCCGCGAGCTGCAAGCAGATCGTGCGCGACCCGGCCTCCAGCCCCGGCATCTTTGCCGACAGCGGCTCTCTGCTGAACGGCAGGCCTCTCGCGGACTGCGCCTATGGGGGCGACGCCGGCTGGCGCGTGCCCTACCGCTACACGGCGCTGCCCGCCAGCGAGGTAGCGCGCCACGTGCGCGAGCATGCCGGCCCGCGCCCCATGCAGCAAGCCGCGGACGGCTATGCCGAGGCACGCTTCGTCCCGGTGGCCGGCAGCCCCTTCCTGCTGCGCGCCCGCCAGGACGCGAACGGCGACTGGCAGGGCGCCAGCCTGCAGCTCAGCGACGACCGCAAGGTCTGGGTAGTGGAGCTGCTGGAATCGCGCGGCGGCGAGGTCAAGCGCATCAAGCAGGTGCGCCGCAATGCCTCGCTGCCGGGCACGCCGGTGGTGCTGCGCTATGCGGCCGAACCGGGACCGCAGGATAATGTGCTGAACGTCTCGGTGGACGGCGACCGCGCCACCTGGCTGGTGGCGCCGCCCTTCCCCGCGGTGCAGCCGGTCAGCTGGGACGCGGGCGCGAATACCCTGTTCGACCTGCGCGGCGGCCCTGCCGGCACGCCGCCCGAGCGCGTGACCGTCCACGTCGGCGCCGACCGCATCGCGCTGCAGGCCGGCGACACGCCCGAGACCATCCGGGTCGGCGGCGCCGGCGGAAGTGCGCACATCGCCGCGCTCTCCGCCGATCCGCGCATCGCGCATGCCGATGCCGCGAGCGGCGCCCTGCGCCTGGCCCCGCACGCCGCGGGCCGCACCACGGTGACGGTGCGCAGCCTCGACGATCCATGGGCGCAGGCCGTGTTCACGGTCGACGTGGGCGCCCCCTTCGCCGCGCCGGCCGGCACCACCCTGCCCCCTGGGGCCACCGCCCTGCCGGCCAACGGCGAGCGCGGCGTGCCGCCCGATACGCCGCTGCGCCTCGTCTTCGCGGAAGAACCGGTGCTCAGCGGCGAAGGCAGCGTGCGCGTCTACCGCAAGCGCGACAAGGCCCTGGTCGCGGTCATCCGCCCGGGCGAAACCGTCATTGCACTGGCGCCGCAGGAGCGCCAGCGCCTGCTGCGCATGCATCCGATCACGGTGCAGGGCAAGGAACTGCGCGTGCGCATGCCCCGGCTGCTCGAGCGCGGCCTCGAGTACGAGGCGGTGGTCGATGCGCGCCTGGTGCGCGTCAAGGGTTTCGAGGGCGCGCGCTGGTCCTTCCGCACCACGCCCCACCAGCCGGTGGGCGACAGCATCACCGTGGACACGGCCGGGCGCGCCGATTTCCGCACCGTGCAGGCCGCGCTCGACCACGCCATGTCGCTGCCGCGCGACAAGGCAGTGACGGTGAACGTGCGCGACGGCGTCTATCCGGAACTGCTCTACCTGGTTGACAAGGACAATGTCATGCTGCGCGGCCAGAGTCGAGAAGCGACCATCATCCGCGCCGCCAACAGCGAAACCCGCAATCCGGGCTCGGGCAGCGGGCAGCCGGACGGCACGGCCGGCATCGACGGCGGCCGCGCCCAGTTCCTGGTCCAGGACGTCGACCTGTTCGAGATTCGCGACATCGCCCTGCACAACAGCACCCGCCGCAGCGACGGCCATTCGGCCCAGGCCGAAACGATCTTCTTCAGGAGCGAGAACGGCCGCCTGATCGCGCGCAATGCGCACTTCGTGAGCGAACAGGACACGCTGCAGCTGCACGGCTACGCCTGGTTCTACAAGTCGCTCATCGAAGGCAACGTCGACTTCGTCTGGGGGAACAACCGCGCCGCCCTGTTCGAAGAGAGCGAACTACGTACGGTAGGCGACAGCGCCAATCCGCAAAGCGGCGGCTACATCGTGCAGGCGCGCACCGTGGGCAAGGACGATCCGGGCTTCGTGTTCCTGCGTTCGCGCCTGACGCGCGGCCCCGGCCCGGCGGGCAACCTACCGCCCGACGGCGCAACGTACTTCGCACGCTCGCCGGGCACCGCGAATACCTGGGACAACGTCGCCTTCATCGCGTGCAGCGTCGGCCCGCACATCGCCGCGGATGCCTGGTACCGCAAGCCGCTGCCGAATCCCCTGGAGGGCGGCTGGCGCGAATACGGCAACCGTTCGGAAGACGGGCAGCCGCGCAGCTACGGCGGCTACCAGATGGACCGGACGCAGGCCGCGCGCCTGTCGACCCGCGCCGCGGTGTTCGCCGGCCGCGCCTGGAATCCTCAGCCTTGAGGACATGGCGGCCACCCTGGCCGCATAAAGGCGCGCGCAGCGCTTGACAGTGCCGTTTACAGCTGTAATCATGAAGTGAGATTACAACTGTAAATGGTGCTGTCATGTCGAATCCTTCCCCCATCAACATCAGCGACGCCGAGTCGCACGTCATGGAAGTGCTGTGGCGCGCGCCCGGCCCGGTGGTGGCCGAACAGGTCGTCGTCGCCCTCTCCGAGAGCCAGCACTGGCAGACCGCCACCGTCAAGACCCTGCTCAACCGCCTGCTCAAGAAGGGGGCGATCGCCGCGCAGAAGGATGGGCGGCGCTTCCTCTACCACGCCGTGCTGCCGCGCGAGGCCTGGCTGGCGCGCGAAAGCGAAAGCCTGGTGCAGCGCCTGTTCGGCGGACGCATCGCGCCGCTGGTCGCCCATTTCGGCAGCCAGAAAAAACTGTCGCAGGCGGACATCCGGGAACTGCGCAAGCTGATCGACGAGCTCGATGATGGCCAGTGAGCTCCTGCCCCTGGTCCTGCGCGCGGCGCTGTTTGCCGGCCTGGCGACCCTGATCCTGCTGGCAGTACGCAAGCTGTTACGGCGCTGGCTCGGCGCGACGCTGGCTTACCAGGCCTGGCTGATCGTGCCGATCGTGGTGGCGGCAAGCCTGTTGCCACGAAGCGCGGCCCCATCCGGCTTGTCCGTACAGGCGCTGCGCCCAGTGCAGGCGCTGGCCGTGCAGGCCGCGCCGGCAGTCACGGCGGACGGAGCCGGCATGCTGCCCTTCATCTGGATGGCCGGCGTCGCGGCGATGGCATGGTGGTTCATCCGCGGCCATTTGCGCTTCCTGCGCCAGGCAGGCGAGCTGACCCGCTCCGGCGGCGTGTTCGTCGGCGCCGCCGGAGCGGGTCCGGCTTCGGTCGGCCTGCTCCGCCCGCGGATCGTGGTGCCGCGCGACTTCGCACAGCGCTACACGCCCGCCGAGCAGGCGCTGGTGATCGCCCACGAACAAGTCCACGTCGCGCGCCGCGATGCCTTTGCCAACCTGCTGACGGCCCTGTTCCAGTGCCTGTTCTGGTTCAACCCGCTGATCCACGTCGGCGCGCGCCGCCTGCGCCAGGACCAGGAACTGGCCTGCGATGCCGCCGTCATGCGGCGCCATCCAGGTCAGCGCCGCACCTATGCCGAAGCACTGCTCAAATCCCATGCCGGCGCCTTTGCGGCGGGCGGCATCCACTGCCACTGGCAAACGCAACACCCTACCAAGGAGCGCATCATGAGCCTGCAGCAAGCCTTACCCGGAACCCTGCGCCGCATCGCTGGCCGCTGTACCCTCGCCCTGCTGGCCGCGGGCGCTTTCGGCACGACGCTGGGCGTGCGCGCCGAGCAGGCCGCAGGCGTGCCCCAGTATTCGGTGGCGATGGTCATCGGCGATGCGAACAGTTCATCGGTCTCCTTCCAGCTCAAGGCGGAAGGCTTCGAGGGAGATGGCAAGGAATCCATCCCGCGCGTGCTGACGCCGGCCGGCGAAAAGTTCAGCGTGAGCACGGGCGAATGGCGCCTCGACATGATCGTCCATCCGGCCGAGACGCCCGACAAGGTCTGGCTGACCGGGAAACTGTTCAAGGGCGCAGCCCTGGTGACGGCGCCAACCTTGCTGGCCCGCGTCGGCGAAGCGGCTACCGTCAGGGTCGGCGAGGGCGAGAAAGCCTTCAGCGTGGCGATGACCGTGACAACACCACCGTAAAGACGGCTCCGTTAGCTTATAATTGGTTGGTCCACTTGCAACAATACCCGCACCAAACTAAGATCGCTGGTTTGGCATCGGCCACCATATTTACAAACGACGGACCCATCGATGAAGAAAACCGCTGCGCTGAACGAGAACAGCGTCAACGAGCCACGCTTGTACCGGGTGGTCTCGGCCAAGATCGAGGAACTGATCCGCGCCGAAAACATCCGTCCGGGCGAGCGCCTGCCGGCCGAGCGCGAGCTGGCCACCAAGCTCGGCGTCAGCCGCACCTCGCTGCGCGAAGCCCTGATCGCCCTGGAACTGGGCGGCACGGTCGAAGTGCGCGGCGGCTCGGGGGTGTACGTCAGCGAACAGGCCCAGCCCCAGGCCGAGGTGCCGACCGCCGGCCCCGGGCCATTCGAAGTGCTGGCCGCGCGCCGCCTGATCGAGGTCGAAGTCGCGGCGCTGGCCGCGAAGCACGCCAGCGATTCGGCCATCGACGCCATCCTGCGCGCGGTGGAAGAGATGGAACAGCACCACGAAGACCGCAGCGGCAACGAATCGGCCGACCGCAACTTCCACCTGGCGATCGCGCGCGCCACCGGCAACAGCGCGATGGTCGGCGTGATCGAATACCTGTGGAGCCAGCGCGGCTCGCTCTGGCACAAGCTGAAGGAACACTTCCAGACCGAAGAACTGCGCCAGCAGACCCTGATCGACCACCGCAACATCTTCGCCGCCATCGCCTCGCACGACGTGGCCGGCGCCCGCACCGCCATGCGCGCCCACCTCGACCGCGTGACCCGCACTTTCTCGCGCGGCTGATGCCTTGTCCGGGCCGGGCCGTCGGCCCGGCTGTCCACCCTTCCCGCCGTTCTCTCCCCTCCCTGCGTTTCCAGGTTGCCTTCGCGTTGCGGAAATATTGCTGTTTGAATAATTGGCCCAACCGCATTGTATTTACCAACAGACCAAAAATAAGTGGTTCGTCCAGATTGCGAAAGCGGTCAGACCAAAGTAGAATCCGCTACAGACCAATCAATCATCTGCTGATCCCTTACCGCCGTCGCACGAGGATGGCCTGCCGCGGACCACAGCGCTGTGCATTGGACGGCAGTGACCTCGTCACCACCGCGCGGATACCCCTGCGTATCCCTTCGCGCGATCCAGGGACACACCCGGACGCAATTCTGATTTGAGCAGGAGACTTCCAGTGAAACAAACTCGTATCACCGAACAACGCTTCCTTCTGACGGCAATCACTGCCGCAGTGCTGACCCTGACGAACACTGCCATCGCGCAGGACGCGCCGATGCAGCGCGTCGAAGTGACCGGTTCCTCGATCAAGCGCCTCGCCACCGAGAATGCCCTTCCGCTGACCACCTACAAGGCCGAGGAACTGACCAACCAGGGCCTGACCACGATGACGGAAGTCGCCGTGGCCCTGACCGTCGCGGCGACCAACGAACCGGTCGGCGGCGGCGGCGGCGGCACCATGATCAACATGCGCGGCCTGAACACCAACCGTACCCTGGTGCTGCTGAACGGCCGCCGCCTGGCCAACGAGGCGCTGGGCGCGAGCTCGGTCAACGTCGACGTGATCCCGATGGCCGCCATCGAGCGCGTCGAAGTGCTGCGTGACGGTGCATCGGCCCTGTACGGCACCGACGCGATCGCCGGCGTGGTCAACTTCATCACCAAAAAATCGGTCCAGGACGTGACCGTCCACGCCAGCACGGTGCAGCCGGAACAATCCGGCGGCGGCGACCAGAAGCGCGTCACCCTGATCGCCGGCAAGGGCGACATGGCCACCGACGGCTGGAACGTCTACACCGCCTTCAGCGCCCAGCGCCGCGAGTCGCTGATGCAGAAGGACCGCCCGAACATCTGGGATCCGGTCAAGCTGGCTGCGCTCGGCGGCAACCCGTTCACCTCGAACACCTCGGGCGGCTCGGCATCGCCGGCGAACTACACCATCTACCGCAACGGCAAGTCGGCCAACATCACCGGCAACCCGTATTTCGCCTCCGGTTGCGTAGCGCCGGGCCTGCCGCAGACCACGGTGCCGTCGACCCGTACCAACGCCAACGGCGGCAAGACCTGCATCACCGACCCGACCATCTACCCGCAGCTGCTGCCGGAAAACCAGCAGGTCACCCTGTTCACCAAGGGCAGCCTGGCCCATGGCGACGGCGGCGTGCTGACGGTGGAACTGAACCTGTCGCGCTCCTACATCGACGCCATCAGCCCGCCGCAGCCCTTTGGTGCGAACACCAACTATGACGTCCTAACCGCCTCGCGCAAGCCCCTGATGATCACCAAGGCCAGCAAGTGGTACCCGGGCGGCAGCGGCGGCGTGCCGGCAGTGGCCGGCCTGAACGGCGAAGACCTGGCGCTGACCTGGAGCCTGGACGAGCTGGGCGCAGCCAAGCTGCACGACGTACAAAAGAATGCCCGCCTGGTGGTGGCCGATGAAGGCCAGATCAAGGGATGGGATTACCGCGTCGGCGGCTCCTACGGCTACAGCCACCGCGATACCGGCTTCAAGGAAAACTTCGTGCGCACCCCGGCCGTGTACGCCGGCGTCGCCAACGGCATCCTGAGCCCGTTCGGCGCCCAGGATGCCGCCGGCCGCGCCTACCTGGAGAGCATCTCGGCCGACGGCGAGGACTTCCGCATCGCCGACGTGCGCCACTATGGCCTCGACTTCAACCTGAGCCGCACCCTGATGGACCTGCCAGGCGGCTCGCTGGGCCTGGCCGTGGGCGGCGACTGGCACCGCGAGACCTACGAGGAAGATGCGCGCATGATCGCCAACGAGGTGGTCCATCGCGTCTCTGGCTCGCCGGGCAACAACCCGAGCGGCGCACGCCGCGTCGCCGGCCTGTACGCCGAACTCGATGCGCCCGTCACGAAAGAGCTGAACCTGAACTTCGCGGTGCGCGGCGACCATTTCAGCGATTTCGGTTCGACCTGGAATCCGAAGGCCAGCTTCCGCTACCAGCCGATGAAGCAGCTGATGGTGCGCGGCACGGTCAGCACCGGCTTCCGTGCGCCGACCCTGCCTGAACTGTACGGCACCCCGCGCACCCTGACCCCGTCGACCTCGAGCTGGGACGATCCGCTGCTGTGCCCGAGCGCCACCCCGAACGTGGCCGGTTCCGGTACCCTGACCACCGATCCGCGCTATGCCGGCCTGGGCCTGGACGCCGAGCGCGTCTGCAACACGCGCCTGACCACGCTGGTCGGCGCCAACCCGGACCTGCAGCCGGAAAAGTCGAAGACCTATACCGTCGGCTTCGTGGTCGAACCGGTCAAGAACTTCGTCGCCACCGTCGACTTCTGGAAGATCGACATGAAGGGCACCATCGCCCAGATCAACGAAGACTCCATCTTCGACAACCTGGCGCGCTACCAGGACCTGTTCGTGCGTAACCCGGACGGCACGCTTCAGTACATCACGAAGACGCGCCTGAACATGGGTGGCCTCAAGACCCAGGGTATCGACCTGAGCCTGAACTACTCGTACCCGACCAAGAACTGGGGCCGCTTCGGCTTCTCGATGGACGGCACCTATACCGACAAGTACGAAGGCCAGAACGACGTCGGCAGCCCATGGGTCGACAGCGTCGGCCGCATCGGCGCCCTGTCCACCGGCTCCACCTCGGCCAACACCTACATCTTCAAGTGGAAGCACCAGGCGCGCGTGAACTGGAACTACGGTCCGTTCTTCGCCCAGTTGACGCAGCAGTACTCGTCGACCTATGAAGACACCAACGCGCTGCCGACCCAGCAGCCGGGCCAGCCGTTCTACAACGTGATCGCACCGTACCGCGTGTACAACCTGTCGACCAGCTGGAAGGTGAACAAGCAGCTCAAGATCGGCGCCGGCGTGAACAACCTGTTCGACGAAGAGCCGCCACTGTCGAACCAGCGCCTGTCCTCGCGTGTCGTGTTTGCGCAGAACATCGCCAAGCCGATCGGGCGTGCCTTCACGCTGCGCGCGGACTACACGTTCTAAGCGTCTCCGGACCGTGACCAACGCAGGGCGGACGATGACCTCGTCCGCCCTGCGCACATGGAGCGACCCCATGACGCACCTCCCCTCGTTCTCGCGCCCATGCCGGCGCCGGCAAACAAAAGGAAACACCATGACAACGCGACACATCAATCCGCAACGCCGTTCGCTGCTGTATGCTGCATCGGCATCGGTGGCCGGCCTGGCTGTGGGACCGGCGCTCGCCGCAAGCGGAGGAGCCAAGGTGGCACAAGACGATCCCTGGGCGCGCGCCCAAAACATCATCGACGGGTTCAGGAAGCCGCTCGTCTTCCCCAAGCGCGACTTTTCCATCACCGCCTACGGCGCCAAGCCCTGCGAAGCAGTCATGGTGACGGGTTACGTGGCCGACCACGAAGAGGGCAAGCTCAGCACCCCGGCGCCGGGCGCCCATGACTGCTACGCGGCGATCGCGGCGGCCATCGCCGCCTGCAGCGCGGCGGGCGGCGGCCGGGTCGTGATCCCGGCCGGTAACTGGCTGGTGAAGGGACCGATCGTCCTGAAATCCAACGTCAACGTGCACCTGGCCAAGGGCGCCCACGTCTACTTCAGCAACGATCCGGAAGACTTCGCCAAATACGGAGAGTATGACTGCGGACCCAATGGCAAGCTGGTGATCTCGCGCTGGCAGAGCAACGACTGCCTGAACTATTCGCCGATGGTCTACGCCTACGGCCAGACCAACATCGCCCTCACCGGCGAAGACTGGACCAGCATCCTCGACGGCCAGGGCGGCGTGCCGCGTGCCGATGGCGAGACCTGGTGGGACTGGAAGGGCAAGCGCAAGGGCGTGGCAGGAAAGGCGCACAACCAGAAGCGCACGCAGATCGCGGTCAACCCGCTCAATCCCTCCTCGATCCGGGCAGTGGCCCCGAATCTGAACGACGCCCAGGTCGCCCTCATGGAGGGCAAGAACGACAAATGGCGCACCGACGAAGCCTACTTGCCGACGCTGTCGGAAGCGGGCGTGCCGGCCGCGAAACGGGTGTTCGGCCGCGGCCACTACCTGCGCCCCTGCATGGTCGAATTCATCGGCTGCACCAATGTGCTGATGCAGGGCTACCAGCTGAACCAGACGCCGTTCTGGCAGCACCACCCGGTCAACTGCAGCAAGGTCGAGATCCGCGGCGTGCACATGGACAGCATGGGACCGAACAGCGACGGCTTCGACCCGGAAGCCTGCAACACCGTGCTGGTCGACGGCTGCACCTTCAACAGCGGCGACGACTGCATCGCGATCAAGGCCGGCAAGAACCTCGACACCCAGTTCGGCCCGACCCAGAACGTGGTGATCCAGAACTGCGTCATGAACAGCGGCCACGGCGGCGTCACGCTGGGCAGCGAGATGGCGGGCGGGATCCAGCACGTATATGCGCAGGACATCGAGTTCCGCAACACGCACTGGGCAAGCGACCCGCTCAACACCGCGATCCGCCTGAAGACCAATATGAACCGCGGCGGCTTCCTGCGCCACTTCTACGTGCGCAACGTGACCATGCCGAACGGCGTCAACCTCAAGCCGCAGTTCTACACCCCGCTGCCCGGCTCGCCGATCAAACCGAAGTCGGTCGGCGCCGGAGCCGGCGCCGTGATCACCTTCGACTGCGACTACGCGCCGAACGCCGACAACGTGCGCACCCGCCCACCTAGCGTGGAGCACATCCACATCTCCGGCGTCAGGGTCGGCAACGTCGCCACGGAGAATGGCCCGCGCTCCTGCTACCAGGCGCTGCTCCTGCTCGGCCCGGTCGCCTTCGACTACAACGGCGACAAGCCGGTCGACATCCTGCCGATCCGCGACGTGACCATCACCGACTGCGACTTCGGCACCCCGGTGAACGCGGACCAGCCCTGGTTCATCTACAACGTCCGCAACGTCAAGCTGAGCAAGGTCACCATCGCGGGCAAGGTCTACAACACCACCCTGCAGGCCTGAAGCCTGCACCGGTTTCGGTGCAGGATGAGCTAGGATGTCGGACTGACAGCCACCGCTTCCTAGCCGACACCGATGCTCGACCTGATCAACGCCATCCCGCGCAGCCTGATTCTTCCTCCCGCCAACCTGTTCCTGTTGATCCTGATCGGCCTCGCGCTATGGCGCCGCTGGCCGCGCATCGGCCGCAGTCTTGCGGGAACCGGGCTGGCGCTACTGGCCTTGCTGTCGATGCCGAAGGTGGCCGAGCTGTTCGTCACGCCGCTGGAGCGGATGACCGCGCCCCTGCACGCGCCCGAACGCGCCGGCGCCCAGGCGATCGTGGTGCTCGGGGCCGGACGGCTGCGTAACGCCCCCGAGTACGGCGGCCGCGACATCCCCGATGTCACCGCCCTGGCGCGCCTGCGCTACGCGGCCCACCTGCAGCGGCGCACGAAGCTGCCCATCCTGGTCAGCGGCGGCACCGTCGGAAAGCCGCCCGCCGGTGAACGCGCTTACTCGCTGGCCGATGCGATGGCGACCGCCTTGCGCGAGGATTTCGGCGTGCCGGTGCAATGGGTCGAAGCACGCTCGCGCGACACCGCGGAAAACGCCGCCTACAGCGCCGCGCTGCTGCGCGCGGATGAGGTCCGGCGTGTCCTGCTGGTGACCGATGCCATGCACATGGCGCGCGCCCGCGCCGCGTTCGAACGCGCCGGGCTCGAGGTGGTCGACGCACCGACCATGTTCTTCACCGGCCAGGCCCGCAGCATCCACGCCTGGGTGCCCAGTGCCGAGGGCTTGCGCCGCTCCTGGTATGCCATGTACGAACTGATCGGCATGGGCTGGTACCGGCTGCGCGCGGGCGGCGCCCAGGTTCCCGAGCGTTGAGCGCTCAGCCGCCGGCCCGCTTCGGCTGGTGGCCGAGCTTCCTGAGCGTTTCCATGATCAGCTCGCAGTGCTCGCCCTGCACTTCGATCACCCCATCCTTCACGGTGCCGCCGGAACCGCATGCCGTGCGCAGCTGCTTGCCCAGCTGGGCCAGTTGGGTGGCATCGAGCGCGAGGCCCTTGACGATGGTCACGCTCTTGCCGCCCCGACCCTTGGTTTGCAAGGAGACGCGCACCACGCCGTCGCCCTTGACCGCGGCCCTGGCCTTGCACTCGCAGGCCGAGACGGGCTTGCGGCATGCGGGGCACATGCGGCCGCTCTCGGTGGAATAGACGAGGCCGCTGTTCGAACTGCTCTTCATGTTCTGCTCAAGAATATCTGTGAAATCGGGGGGACGAGTGTAGCAGCATCGGCTCCTCAAAGCTGCGGCGGCGCAGCCGGACGGGTCCTGCACCACTGCGCGCGCAGCGCGAACACGGCCGCGACGTCGCCGGCCGGCGTTTCCTGGTTCGGCCGCATCTCGACGTACTTCACCACGGCATCGCAATGTCCCATCTTCGCGCCCAGGAGGAAGATGGCCCTTGCCAGGTCGAGATCGCCGTTCTGTTCCAGGATCAGCCCGTATTGATGGTAGGCCTCCGGAAGCCGGCCCTGCATCGCTTTCTGGAACAGCCTGGATGCTTCGTCCGCGTCCACAGGCACTACGCGGCCCGATACGAGCAGCTTGCCGAGGGCGAGCTCGGCGCGCCCTTCGCTGCGGCCAAGGGCCTTGCGGTACAGTGCCGCCGCCTGCGCGTCGTCCTGCACGTTTCCAAGGCCCAGTTCGAAGCTGCGGCCGAGATGGACCAGGCCTGACGCATCGCCCTGCGCCGCGGCGCGTGCGATCCAGGCCACTGCCGCCGTGCGCTCCTCGTCGGAGACGGCGCGCTGCATTCCCAGCAGGCCGAGGCGCATCTGCGCCTCGGCCAATCCGCCCTCGGCGGAGCGCGTCAGCCAGGACAAGGCCTTGTCCATGTCGAGCTCTCCCGCGGTGCCGTACTGGTAGGCCCACGCCAGGTTGGCCTGGGCCCAGCCGTGCCCCTGTTCCGCCGCCTTCGCGTACCAGTAGACCGCCTGTTTCTGGTCATACGGCACGCCGAGGCCACGGTAGTACAGCACGCCGAGATTGTTCTGCGCGAATGCATTGCCGGCTTGCGCCGCGCGCAGGTACCAGGCGGCGGCCTGCACGGGATCGGCCTCGACGTGGGTGCCGTGCTGGTACCAGGCGCCCAAGGTATTCTGGGCGACCGGATCGCCCGCTTCCGCACGTGTCCTCGTGCCGGCGAGCAGCGCCGCGTCCTGCGCCTGCGTCTTCTGCGCCCCGCCGGGTATCCAGACAAATTGCGTCTTGAGCCAGCCGGTCGGCGCCTGGCCCGTGGCTTGCACGCCATGAAAGTGGCAGTTGCGCACCGCATCGAGTGCGGCCTTGTCGAGGTCTTCCCTGCCGCTGGACGTGTACACGCGCGCATCGTTCGCGCGCCCCAGTTCGCCGATCAGCACTTCGACCGTCGTCTTGCCGCCGGCGCCCTGCGCCAGCGCGGCGGCGGGATAGACGGGGCGCCCGCAGGCATTCAGGTCCATGGCCATCAGCTGCTGCGGGTCCTGCAGGCGGGCGGCAAGCACTTGGGCGGGAAGGACGGCCGCGGCAGCGGCCAGGGAGAGGATGAGCTTCTTCATCCCTCGACTGTACGGCATCGCACGGCGCTACACATACACGCATTGTCACCTGTCGGCATGGCCGCAGGCGCCCCCACCGGTCAGCGCACGCCGCTAACCGGCAGCCAGGACGGCTTGGTATCGGTGTGCAGCTCGATGTCGACCGGATCGGTAAAGGGTGCGTCCAGGGTGCCGAGGGTGACCGCGATGCGCTCGGGCGTGTGCTCGCTGCGCCAGAACAGGGTGGACCCGCACTGCCGGCAGAAGGCGCGCCGGCCGTGGCTTGACGAGGCGTATTCGGTAATGAACTCTTCGCCACGTTCGATGCGCAAGCCGGCACGGGCAAGGTTGGCATAGGTGCCGGCGGCCGCCCCATGCTGCTTCTGGCACATGGTGCAATAGCAGTGGCTGGTGCTCTCGATCGGGCCGGCCGCCTGGTAGGCAACGGCGCCGCACAGGCAGCTTCCTCGTAACATGCTGGTCTCCTCGTAGTCCGGATCAGGCCGGCCGGTTCTCGGTCCCTTCGCCGCGCGTGACGTGCAACATGCGGCTCGGTTGGTGCACCCGGGCAGTATGCCAGACGCCGCGCGGCACCACGACCGCGCCGCTGCCCTCCAGCACGATCGTCTCCACCCCGCTGTCGCGTTCGAGCAGCAGTTCTACGTGACCTGCGAGCAGGTAGACGAATTCGTCGCCGCGCGGGTGCATTTCCCAGCTCGGCCAATCTTGCGTGAACGAGAATTCGCTGACCAGCCAGCCCTTGCCGAAGGCATCGAGTTCGGCTGGCGGCAGCTGCCAGAAAGATTCGCCTGGCACGCTGCGTGCCAGGCCATCGTCGGCGAGGTGGACATAGGTCTGCTGCGGGTCGAGGGCCATGAGGTCTCCAGTTTTCAAGAACGGAAGTCCGGCAATACTATCACCCCGGCACCGGCATCAAGGCGTGATGCGCAGGTAGTCCACGTCCGCGTAGCTGCCCGCCGCCCCGGTCGCGAACAGGCCGACCTGCGTCCCGACCCAGCGGCCCATGGTGGCGTCGAATGGCGCACCGAGCTGCGTGAAGCGCAGGCCGTCCGCGCTGTACCAGAACGCGACGCGGGCGCCGGCCGTCACGTGCATGCGCAGGTGGGCCGCGAAGCCCGGCAGTTCCGCGCCCAGCTCCTCGACGCACTTGCCGTCTTGAGCACAGCGCACCAGGACCATGCGCGGCTTGCCCTCGACGCGGCGCAGGCCGAACCACTGGCTGGCCAGGCCCATCGTGCCGAGGCCGACCTGGTCGCCGTCGCGCTGCGCCTGCAGGTCGACCTTGGCGGTGACGCCGAAGGCGGGCGCCGGGAACTTCTGGGTCAGCACCGAGGGCAGCGAGCGCACCGGCATCTCCGGCTGCGCGAACAGGCGCAGATGGCCCGGACGGGCGTCGAGCGCATACCAGCGGGAATCCGGGTTGGCTGCCCACTGCCACTGCGCCCCCAGCGCCTTGCCATCGAATTCATCGCTCGTGGCCGGCACGCGTTGCGCGAATCTTCCCGCAACCGGCTTGGCGTGCTCCAACACCGGCTGGCCCACTCCCGGCTTGCTCGACGGCTCGCCAATCAGCGGCCAGCCATCCTCCCAACGCATCGGCTGCAGGTGCACCACGCGTCCGTAGGCGCGTTTGTCCTGGAAGTGGAAGAACCAGTCGCTGCCCTGCGGCGTCCTGACCCAGGCGCCCTGGTGCGGTCCGTTGATGCTTGTCGCGCCCTGCTCCATCACGATGCGCGACTCGTAGGGGCCCTCGATGCTGCGCGAGCGGAACACCGATTGCCAGCCATGCTCGACGCCACCCGCGGGTGCGAACACGTAGTAATAAGCGTTCGCCTTGTACAGCTTCGGTCCCTCCAGCGTGCGGTAGCCGGGCAGCTTGTCGCCGTCGATGACCACCTTGCCTTCGCTGTCGAGCAGGCTGCGGCCATCGGGCGCCATCTTGCGCAGCGTGAGCACGTTGTTGAACCCGGCCCGGCTCTTGGCCCAGGCGTGGATCAGGTAAGCCTTGCCGTCCTCGTCCCACAGCGGGGCCGGATCGATGATGCCCTTGCCCGGCAGGAGCAGGTGCGGGGCGCTCCAGGGACCCTTGAAGTCTTTCGCGGTGGTGACGTAGATCCCGTTGTCGGGGTCGGGATAGAAGATCCAGAATTTACCGTCGTGGTGGCGCAGGGACGGGGCCCACACGCCCTTGCCGTGCTGGGGCGCGGCGAACTGTGCGTCCGGCACCAGTTGGGGCAGCGCATGGCCCTGCAGCTCCCAGTTAACCATGTCTTTCGAGACCAGGAGCGGCAGGCCGGGCGCGTTGGCGAAGCTCGAGGACACCATGTAGTAGGTGTCGCCGACGCGGATCGCGTCCGGATCGGAATAATCGGCATGCAGGATCGGGTTGCGGTAGCGACCGTCGCCGAGGTCGGGCGACCACGGCGCGCGTGCCGTGCTTTTGTCGAGCCCGGGGCCAAGTACGCGCTCGAGAAACGCCGCCATCGCGTCGACGGTGGGCGACACCCAGGGATCGAACAGCCAGAACGAATGCGGGGTACCGGCCAGCGCCACGGTATCCGAATGGATGCCGTGCGAGGCCAGCTTGGCCGCCATCGCCTCGCGTCCCACCGAGAAGCGCGGCACGCTGCTGGTGATGAAGAGAACCGGCGGGCTGTTCTTGCCCACATGATTGATCGGCGAAGCCTCGCGCCACAGCGCTTCCGTCTCGGCGTAGCGGCCGCCGAACCAGGCGCCGGCCGCGGACGGGTTCTTCTTCGGATCGTCCTCGTGCCTGCGTGCTTCCTCCGAGGTGAAATCGGACAGGCCGTCGATGTTCACCACCGCACGGATGGCTTGCGGCTCGAGCATGCCGACCAGCGAGGCGATCTGGCCGCCGGCCGAACCGCCGGCAATCGCGACCCTGGCCGGGTCGATGCCATGGCTGCCCGCGCCCTTGCGCAGCCAGCGCACGGCTTCCTTCACGTCCTCGATCGCGGCCGGGTAGCGCGCCTGTCCGGACAAACGGTAGCTGACGGTGGCGGCCGCGTAGCCGCGTGCGGCAAGGCGCGCCGCCAGCGGCGCCATGTTGGTCCGCTCGCCGGTGCCCCAGCCACCGCCGTGGACCAGGATCACCAGTGGCGCCGGCTTGCCGCCCGGGCCGGGCAGGTAGAGGTCGAGCCCCAGGGACAGGTCGCCGCGCCGCGCATACTCGAGGTCCTTGCGCACCTGGACCGGGGCCGGCGCCTCGGCGCTGGCGATGCGGATGTCGGGATAGTCGCGCACCAGCTTGCGGTAGGTGGTGTCGGCGTTGTACGGCGCCTGGGCGAAGGCCGCAGTGACCGTCAGTGCCAGCAGCAGGCCGAAAGGAGCCCGCCTCACAGCGCCGCTCCCCGGAACACGCAGCGGCGGCGCAGGCTCGCGCCCGGCGCCAGCACCGTCAGGCCGGGATAGCGCGGCAGGTTGTGCGCATTGATCGGGTGGTCCACCGGTTCGAAGCAGAAGAAATCGCGTCCCGGCGGAACGTAGAGGATGAAGTAATCCATGTCGGCCTGTACCTCCAGTGCAAGGCCGCGTTGCGGCCAGGTGATACGGGCGGCGCCATGCCAGCCCTCGAATACGTTGTCGACGCCGTTCTGCGGCAAAGGTGCGGGGCTGCCGAAGCGCCACTCGGGCGGGATGTCCTGGCGCGCCAGCGGCAGCTTGTCGGGACCGGCCATCCAGACGCTGTTGGCGCCTGCTTCCAGCCGGGCGCCCTGGGGATCCGGCATCCACGGATGCAGGCCGATCCCGAAGGGCAGCGCACTACGGCCCGCATTGCGCACGCTGAGCTCCACCACCAGCGCATCCTTGTCCAGGATGTAGTGCAGCTCGGCCGTGTAGGCGAAGGGTTGCGCATCCCGGCGGTCCAGGCTCAGGGTGAGGGAGGTATCGTGGTGGGCGGCGACGCGCCAGGGCTGCTGCCAGCCGTCGCCGTGGATCGGGCAAGGCTCTCCGGCCCGGTTCGGGGCGGGCACGTGGCGCTCGCCTTCGAAGGCAAAGCCGGAGGGCGCCATCCGGTTCGACCAGGGCAGCAGCGGGAAGCAGGCCAGTTGGCCGGGCAGCGGCGTGTCGTTGGCGTCCGGCGGCAAGCCGCGCAGCAGGGGCCGCGCCTGGTCGCCGTCCAGCCAGTCCAGCCGCGCCAGGCCGCCCCCGATCTGCGGAACGATCTCGGCCAGCAGGCGCTCGTTACGCAGTGTGAGGCGTTCCAGCACGGCTCTGCTCACCGATCAGTATTGCGGGCCGTCGAGCAGGAACTTGCCGCCCTGGTACATCGTGGTGACGTCGTCCTTGGCCGGGAACTCGGAGGTGTCCGGGAACAGGTGGGCGAACTTCGACGAGCTGTCCTTCGGCTTGTAGCCCAGGTGCGAGGCCAGGCGGTTATCCCACCACACGCTGTCGTTGTCCGACATGCCGTAGACGATGGTGTGGCCGACGCGCGGCGCGAACAGCGCGCAGCGCAGCATCTCGGTCAGGTCGTCGTAGGAGAACCAGGTGCTCATCATGCGCTTGTTGGCCGGCTCCGGGAAGCTCGAACCGATGCGGATGCAGACGGTCTCGATGCCGAAGCGGTCGAAGTAGTAGCGCGCGATCTGCTCGCCGAAGACCTTCGACAGGCCGTAGTAGCTGTCCGGGCGGGTCGGCGAGTCCGCATCCAGCACGGTGTTGACGTGGTGGTAGCCGATCGCGTGGTTCGAGCTGGCGAAGATCACGCGCTTGGTACCGGCCTTGTGCAGGGCTTCATACAAATTGGCCACGCCCAGGATGTTGGCCTGCATGATCGGCTCGAAGGGCTTCTCGGTGGAGATGCCGCCGAAGTGCAGCACGGCGTCCACGCCTTCAAGCAGCTTCAGTACCGCTTCCTTGTCGGCCAGGTCGCACTGGACGATCTCTTCGCCCTCGCGCGCTTCGCCCATGTCGGCGACGTCGGACAGGCGCACGACCTCGGCCCAGGGCTTGATACGGTCACGCAGCACCTTGCCGAGGCCACCGGCGGCGCCGGTCAGCAGGATGCGTTTGAAGGGCTTGCCCTTTGCTGCTTCAGTCATTGCTAAAACTCCTCATTCGTCAGGTCACCGGCGCAGGATTGAACAGCGCCAGCGCATTGTGCAGTTTCCAGTGTTCGGCCCAGGTCTTGCGCCCGCTGGCCACGTCGAGGATCAGGCGGAACAGCTCCCAGCCCACGTCCTCGATGCTAGCCTCTCCGCTGGCGATGCGTCCGGCGTTCACGTCCATCAGGTCGTGCCAGCGGTTCGCCAGTTCGGTGCGGGTGGCCACCTTGATCACCGGGACCGCCGCCAGGCCGTAGGGGGTGCCGCGGCCGGTGGTGAAGATGTGCACGTTCATGCCGGCTGCCATCTGCAGGGTGCCGCAGATGAAATCGCTGGCCGGGGTGGCGGCGTAGATCAGGCCCTTCTGCTGCAGCTTCTCGCCCGGCGACAGCACGCCGGTGATCGCCGTGGTGCCCGACTTGACGATCGAGCCCATGGCCTTTTCCACGATGTTCGACAGGCCGCCCTTCTTGTTGCCGGGCGTGGTATTCGCGCTACGGTCGACGCCGCCGCGCACCAGGTAATCGTCGTACCACTGCATCTCGCGCACCATCGCCTGGGCCACTTCCGGGGTGGCGGCGCGCGCGGTCAGCTGGTCGATACCGTCGCGCACCTCGGTGACTTCGGAGAACATCACGGCGCCGCCGGCACGCACGATGAGGTCGGTGGCGAAACCGACGGCCGGGTTGGCGGTCACGCCCGAGAAGGCGTCGCTGCCGCCGCACTGCACGCCGACCACCAGGTCGGAGGCCGGGCAAGTGACGCGCTGGCGCGCGTTCAGCAGCGCCAGGTGCTTCTCGGCGGTCTGCATCAGGTTGTCGATCATCGACATGAAGCCGACGTGCTGCTGGTCCTGCAGGGTGATCACCGAAGGTTCGGCATTGCCGATCGGGATCGAGCCGGCCGGGAACAGGCGCGCCGGCGGCAGCTTCTCGCAGCCCAGGCTGACAACCATGACGTGGTCGCCGAAGTTCGGGTTTTTGGAGAGGTTGCGGATGGTCTTGATCGGGATGTCCGCACCCGGCGCGTCGATCGCGACGCCGCAGCCGTACACGTGCTCGAGCGCGACCACGTCCTCGACGTTCGGGTAGCGCGGCAGCAGCTCTTCCTTGATGCGCTTGACCGCGTAGTCGATCACGCCCGAGACGCACTGCACGGTGCTGGTGATCGCCATGATGTTGCGGGTACCGACCGAGCCGTCCTTGTTGCGGTAGCCCTCGAAGGTATAGCCTTCGAGCGCTTCGGTCACCGGGCGCGCATGGGTACCGATCGGCAGGTCGTCGAGCGAGCGGGCCGCGGGCATGCGCAGCACGCGTTCCGACACCCAGCTGCCGCGCGGGATCGCGCCGTTGGCATAGCCGATGATCACGCCGTAGCGGATCACCGGGTCCCCATCGGCGAAGTCCACCAGTGCCACCTTGTGCCCCTGCGGGACCCCTTCGACGAGCGTCAGGCCGTCCGGGAAAACGGTGCCCGCGGGCAGTCCGCCGTCGTTGACGACGATGGCGACGTTGTCGCTGGCCTGCATGCGGATTGTGCGCGGAACTTGGGTGTTCATGGTGTGGTGCCTTGGTCGGTAGGTTCTTTTTCAGTATGCCATACACTACGGGCAGTGGCTAGTCCACATTGCTATTTTGGTCGGACCAAATTAGAATGGCCTGACCAATAAGTAGTCAGATAGTAGCTAGACGTATAAGTCAGACAAATCCGCCCGACTGGAGACATATGAAGACCTCGCTTCTGGCAGCCTCGCTTGCCACCGTTCTTGGCTGCGCACTCGCTTGCGGCCCCGCCCTGGCCCAGGGTGGCCACTACCGCAACACCGACAACAAGAACCTGCTGGACCACTCCGAAGGCACCTATCCGGTGCCATACAAGAAGCCGGTGGTGGCGGAAGTGACGGCCCAGCTCAAGGCGATCCGCGGCTACATGGACCAGGCAACGCCGACCCGCATCATCAACAGGAAGACCGGCGACCAGATCACCGACCTGAAGACGCCGAACGCCGACGCCATCTTCGAACCCAGCGCGGGCGACTACGGCATCCAGGTGTACGAGATGGGCGTGGTCCACTCGGGCCTCCTGAAGGCAGCCGAAGCGACCGGCGACAAGAGCTTCACGGCGATGAGCCAGCGCCACTTCCAGTTCTTCTCCCAGACCCTCCCCTATTTCCGCGCCCAGGAACAGAAATTCCAGCTCGACCGGGCCAACAGCTTCGCGCGCTTCCTCGCCCCGCACTCGCTGGACGATTCCGGCTCGATGTGCGCCGCCCTGATCCGCGCGCGCGCGGCCAAGGTCGGGCCGGACCTCAAGCCCATGATCGACACCTGCAGTGACTGGGTGATCAACAAGCAGTTCCGCCTGGAAGACGGCACCATGGCGCGCAAGCGCCCACAGGAAGTGTCGCTGTGGGGCGACGACATGTACATGAGCATTCCCCTGCTGGCCGAGATGGGCCGCATGACGGGCGATCGCAAGCACTTCGACGACGCCGTCAACAACGTCATGGGCATGAGCAAGCGCCTGTTCAACCCGCAGAATGGCCTGTACACCCACGGCTGGCACGCCAACCATCCGGACGCGCCGCGCTTCTACTGGGCGCGCGCCAACGGCTGGGCGGTGCTGGCCATGTCGGACCTGCTCGACGTGCTGCCGAAGGACCACCCGGGCTACCAGCCGGTGCTGAACCAGCTGCGCGCCGCGATCAAGGGCATCGCCGAACTGCAGTCGGGCACCGGCCTGTGGCACCAGATGATCGACCGGAACGACTCCTACCTCGAAACCTCGGCCAGCGCCATGTTCACCTACGTGATCGCGCACGCGGTCAACCAGGGTTGGGTCAGCCCGACCACCTACGGCTCGATCGCGCAGGCCGGCTGGGTGGGCCTGTCGACCCGCATCACCGCCAAGGGTGAAGTGGAAGGCACCTGCGTCGGCACCACCCTCGCCGGCGACATGGTCTATTACTACAACCGCCCGACCAGCGCGCACGCGCTGCACGGCTACGGCCCGACGCTGCTGGCCGGCGCCGAGATCATCAAGATGATCAATAACCCGGCTATCGATATCCAGCACAAGGTTCGCACGTATCATTACGTGCCCAAAGGGGGCAAGACCGACTACAACAAGCATCAGCAATGATGCGTTCATCACCGAGTGAAGCCATGAAACGACTGATCCTTGCAGCGGCCGCATTGTCCACCAGCGCCGCATCGCTGAACGCCTACGCCTTTGACAAACTGGCGGTGACCGTGCAGCACGACCTGTCCATCGCACGTCCGTCCGAGACCATCTCGATTCCCTGGAGCGAGGTCAACGCCGCCCTGCCGGGCGCCCTGATCCAGAAGATCGCCGTGAAGGACGCCAAGGGCCGTGTGCTGCCCTACCAGGTGACCAACGTGGCGCCGCTGTCCAAGGATCCGGAGAACAAGGGCATCGCCTACGGCGAGCTGCTGTTCCAGCACAGCTTCGCCCCCGGCGAGAAGAGCGCCAGCTTCACCGTCGAGAAGATCGACACGGTGGCGCCGGTGTTCGCCCAGAAGGCCTATGCCCGCTACGTGCAGGAACGCCTCGACGACTTCGCCTGGGAAAACGACAAGGTGGCGCACCGCACCTACGGCCCGGCCCTGGCCGCGCCCTCCCCGGCCGGCATGAACAAGGAAGTGCTGGTGACGAGCGGCCTGGACCTGTGGTTCAAGCGCGTGCCTTACCCGATCATCGACCGCTGGTACAACAAGGGCCATGACCACTACCACGAGGACGAGGGCGAGGGCATGGACATGTACCAGGTCGGCAAGTCGCGCGGCGCCGGCGGCACCGGCGTGTGGGACGGCAAGCAGCTGTACACCAGCGTGAACTACGCCTCGTGGAAGGTGCTGGCCAACGGCCCGGTGCGCGCGGTCTTCGAGCTGCACTACGCCGCCTGGGATGCGGCCGGAAAGCCGGTCAGCGAGGTCAAGCGCTTCACGGTCGACGCGGGCCGCCAGCTGGACCGCATCGAGAGCACCTTCCAGTTCGAAGGCAATGATCCGATCACGGTTGCCGTGGGCCTGAACAAGAATCCGAGCGACAAGGGCCAGGACCCGGTCATCGCGGTCAAGCGCGAAGGTCCGGTGCTGCTGCAGTGGATCGAGCAGAAGAGCAATGGCGCCTTCGGCACCGCGGTGGTGCTGCCGGGCGCGGAAGGCTTCACCGAGGACAAGCTGAACGAGCTGATCCTGGCCAAGGCCACGTCCGGCAAGCCGCTGCGCTACTACGCCGGCGGCGCCTGGAGCCGCGCCGGCGACGTCACCACGCTCGCCCAGTGGCAGCGGCTGGCGCAGGACACCGCTGCGCGCGACGGCAATCCGGTGCGCGTGATCCTCGCAAAGCCGGCCAAGTCGGGCAAGTGAGGTGACGATGCGCTTCCAGCCCCGCCGCCGCGCCCTGCTGCGCACCGTTCCCGCCGCCGGCCTGCTGCTCGCCGGCGCCGGCTGCGCCACCTCCTCCAGCAATAAGGCCGCAGGCGATCCGTGGCAGCGCGCCGCCGACATCGTCGCGCGCTTCGCCACCCCGCTGCGCTTCCGCGAGGAAGACTTCCCGATCACCGCCTTCGGCGCCAAGCCCTGCTCGATGGTCGAGGTCAAGGGACAGACCGCGTCCCTGGTCAACGGCGTACTTCGCACCCCGGCCAAGGGCTCGCCCGACGCCTATCCGGCGATCACGGCGGCCATCGCGGCCTGCCACGCCAAGGGCGGCGGCCGGGTCGTGATCCCGGCCGGCGACTGGTACTGCGCCGGGCCGATCGTGCTGCGCTCCAACGTGCACGTGCACCTGGCGGCAAACGCGCGCGTGCATTTCTCGGCCAACCCGGAACACTATGCGCGCCACGGCGAATTCGACTGCGGCGCCAACGGCAAGCTGACCCTGTCGCGCTGGCAGGGCAACGACGTCCTGAACTACTCGCCGCTGGTCTATGCCCACAACCAGACCAATATCGCGCTCACCGGCGCCGACTGGACCAGCATCCTGAACGGCCAGGGCGGCGTGCCTTTCGAAGACAAGCCGGACGAGTGCTGGTGGGATTGGAAAGGCCGCGGCACGCCTGCGCGCACCCGCACCGAGATCGCGCCGAACCCGGCCAATCTGTCGCTGGACAAGGTGATGCCGAACCTGCCCGAGGCGCAACGCGCCCTGATCCAGGGCGAGGGCTGGCAGACCGATTCGCGCTACCTGCCGGCCCTGTCGGAGGCGGGCGTGCCGGTGGCGCGCCGCGTGTTTGGCCACGGCCACTTCCTGCGCCCGTGCATGATCGAATTCATCGGCTGCAGCAAGGTGCTGCTGCAGGGCTACCAGGTGAATGCGGCGCCGTTCTGGCTGCACCACCCCGTGAACTGCCGGGACCTGGCGATGCGCGGCGTGAACATGGAAAGCCTGGGCCCGAACAGCGACGGCTTCGACCCGGAGGCCTGCGACGGCGTACTGGTGGAGGAATGCACCTTCAACAACGGCGACGACTGCATCGCGATCAAGGCCGGCAAGAACCTCGATACGGGGTTCGGGCCGACGCGCAACATCGTGATCCAGCGCTGCATCATGAACAGCGGCCACGGCGGCGTGACCCTGGGCAGCGAAATGGCCGGCGGCATCGAGCACGTGTACGCGCAGCAGCTCGAGTTCCGCAACATGCACTGGGCCAAGAAGCCGCTGAACACCGCAATCCGCCTGAAGACCAACATGAACCGGGGCGGCTTCCTGCGCCACCTGTACGTGCGCGACGTCACCCTGCCGAACGGCGTCAGGATCGAGCCGATGATGTACAAGCCGCTGCCGGGTGCGAAGGAAATCACCCAGCCGGTGGCCTCGACCGCGGGCGCGATCATCACCATCGACTGCGACTACGTGCCGGGCGACGACGCGGTGCGCACCCGGCCGCCGCAGGTGTCGGACATCGTCATCAGCGGTGTCCGTGCCGGCAACGTGGACACCGGCTCCGGCAAGTTCTCGTGCTACCAGGCCTTCGTGCTGCTCGGGCCCGTGGCGTCCAGCTTCAACGGACCGGCCGGCACCCCGATCCTGCCGATCCAGCGCATGCGCATCAGCGATTCGGACTTCGGCACGCCGAAGAACGCGGCCCAACCCTGGTTCCTGCACAACGCCACCGGCATCACCCTGGACCAGGTCACCATCGGCGGCAAGCTCTACAACACGACCCTGTCGTCCAGCAATCCCTAATCTGGGAGAGGTCAGGCCGGTTCATGTATTTATTTGAATTGGCCTGACCACATCTGTCAATATTGCCGTAAAATCTAGAAACTGGCCTGACCAGATCTAGATAAAAAACGCAATGGAGACAGCATGAAACAAGCGCCGCGTGCCGCCTTACGCCAACTCACCCTGTGCCTGCTCGGCACTGCCTCGGTGTCCACCCTGTCCATCGGTGCGGCTTTCGCCCAGGACGTCCCAGCCTCCCAGCCGCAACAGATCCAGACCGTCCAGGTGACCGGCCTGCGCGCCTCGCTCGAGAGCGCGCTGAACGCCAAGCGCGAAGACAACGGCATCGTCGACGTCATCAAGGCGGAAGACATGGGCAAGTTCCCGGACACGAACCTGGCCGAGTCGCTGCAGCGCGTGCCGGGCGTGGTGATCGACCGCGACGCCGGCGAAGGCCGCAACATCACGGTGCGCGGCCTGGGCCAGGACTTCACCCGCGTGCGCATCAACGGCATCGAGGGCCTGGCCACCACCGGCGGCACCGACAGCTCGGGCGGCACCAACCGCGGCCGCGGCTTCGACTTCAACGTGTTCGCCTCCGAACTGTTCAGCTCCCTCACCGTGCGCAAGAGCTCCTCGGCCGACGTCGACGAAGGCTCGCTCGGCGCCACCGTCGACCTGCAGACCCTGCGCCCCTTCGACCTGAAAGGCTTCAACGCCACCATCGCGGCCAAGGGCAAGTACAACGACGGCTCGGAAAAGATTGACCCGCGCGTGGCCTTCATGCTGTCGAACACCTTCATGGACCGCACCCTCGGCGTGCTGGTCTCGGGCGCATTCTCGAAACGCCGCGTGCTGGAAGAAGGCTTCAGCACGGTGCGCTGGGATAACGGTCCCTCATCGGGCGGCTGGTGCGCGCCGCAAGGCGTCGCCAACAACCCAGTCAACTCCACCGCCACCACCTGCGGCCCGGCGGCCCAGGGCGTGCCGCGCCTGCCGGCGTCCGCAGCCGCGACGGAAGCCTACAACGCCGCCAGCAGCGCCGGTAACTTCCACCCGCGCCTGCCACGCTACGGCCGCCTGACCCACGACCAGGACCGCCTGGGCCTGACCGCTTCGGTGCAGTGGCGCCCGCAGCGCGGCACCCTGCTCACCTTCGACATGCTGTACTCGAAGCTGGATGCGACGCGCCAGGAAGACTTCCTGCAGGCGATGTCCTTCAGCCGCAGCGCCGCCCAGGGCGGCAAGCCGCAGATGAGCGTGGTCGAAGCGCAATACGCGCCGAACGGCGCACTTCTGTATGGTCGCTACAACGGCGTGGACATCCGCTCGGAATCGCGCTTCGACGAACTGAACACCACCTTCAGCCAGCCGACCCTGACGCTGGAACACAAGTTCAGCGACACCTGGAGCATGAGCGCCAAGGTCGGCCGCGCGAACTCGAAGTTCCGCAATCCGGTGCAGACCACCGTCACGCTGGACGCGCTGAACGTGAACGGCTACACCATCGACTTCCGCGGCAACGAGCGCCTGCCGGCGATCAGCTATCCGTTCGACCCGATGGCAAGCAACGGCGCGCTGGGCATCATCGGCGTGCCGGCAGTGGCCAGCGGTACCCAACCCACCACGGTGCCGAACACCACTACCAGCGAGATCCGCATCCGTCCGCAGGGCGCGACCAACGTCAACGACGTCGGCCAGTTCGACCTGGCCTGGGAAGCCAGCGAGCACTTGAGCTTCAAGGGCGGCGTGAATCGCAAGAAGTACGAGTCGGACACCTACGAATTCCGCCGCGTGAACCAGAACGACACGATCTTCGCGCCGGCGGCAGGATCGAGCGGCCTGACGACGACCGTCAGCGGCTTCGGCAAGGGCCTCGACATGCCGGCCGGGAACGCGACTGGCTGGGTGATCCCGAACCTGCGCGCCATCGCGGCCGCCTACGACATCTACTGCAACTGCATCAAGGCCGGCCCCGCGGGCGGTCCGGGCGACTTCACCCTGTCGTCGATCACCAACGGCAATGCGCGCGGCAACAACCGCACCGTCACCGAGCGCGACGACGGCTTCTACCTGATGGGCGAGTTCAAGTACGACCTGTGGGACATCCCGCTGCGCGGCAACTTCGGCGTGCGTCACGTGAAGACCGAGCTGGAAGCGATCGGCTACCAGGCCGCCGGCGGCGGCACCGCGGTGAAGGTGAACCACGAGTACAAGGACACCCTGCCTTCGATGAACATCGCGGCCAACCTGACCCGCGACTTCATCGTCCGCTTCGGCGCGGCCAAGGTGATGACCCGTCCGCAACTGGGCTTCCTGTCGCCGGGCGGCACCATCTCGACCACCGGCACCCTGACCATCAACACCGGCAACCCGCTGCTGAAACCCTTCCGCGCCAAGACCTTCGATTCCAGCTTCGAGTACTACTTCGGCAAGAACGCCTTCGTGGGCCTGGGCCTGTTCCAGAAGAACATCGACACCTACATCCAGTCGCTGCGCACCAACGTGGCCTTCCGCGAGACCGGCCTGCCGCTGTCGCTGCTGCCGGCGAACTTCAGCGGCGACGAGCAGTTCCAGGTGACCGCCCCGATCAACACCGATGGCGGCAAGCTGAAGGGCTTCGAGCTGAACTACCAGCAGCCGTTCACCTTCCTGCCGGGCTGGGGCCGCAACTTCGGCACGGTGCTGAACTACACCAAGGTGAGCTCGAAGATCGAGTATGCCGTCTCGCCGACCAGCAGCGAGCGCATCGTCGACGACCTGCTGAACCTCTCGCCGAAGTCCTGGAACGCGACCTTCTACTATGACGACGGCAAGTTCAGCGCACGCGTCTCGGGCGCCAAGCGTTCGTCCTTCCTGACCCGCGTGCCGGGCCAGAACAACAACGACGTCGAGGGCAAGAACGAGACCTTCAACGTGGACGTGTCGCTCTCGTACAAGTGGAACGAGCAGCTGGAATTCACGCTGGAAGGCGTCAACCTGACCAACGAGCCGAACGACCAGTTCATCAGCCGCGCGCGCAACAGCGTGGTGGTGAACAACGTGACCGGACGCGAGTTCCTGGCGGGGCTGCGCTACAAGTTCTGATTTCTTCCTCTCCTCTCCTTGGGAGCTTTGACAGCCCGCGCTTGCGCGGGCTTTTTTCATCGTGCGCGCCGCAAAGAAAAAGGCCCGCACGCGGCGAGCCTTCGGGCAGGATGAAACGCCGCTTAGAACTTGTAGCCGACAGCCAGGATCACCGATACCGGGTCCAGCTTCATGTGCTGGGTCTGGCCGGTCGAGAAGTGCACGTCGGTGCGCAGGCGGGCCTTGTTGAGCGTGACGTCGGCAAACCATTTCTCGGTAAAGTTCACGGCCATGCCGACCTGGGCGGTGTAAGTGAACTTGTTGTCGATGCTGAAGGTCGTCGGAACGCCGCTGCCCGGGTTGGTAATCGCGGTCATCTTGGCCGAGCCGCGTTCCTTCATGAAATAGGCATACGTCGCGCCGATGCCAACGAAGGGACGGAAAGTGGCCGTCGGGGCACCGAAGCGGTATTGGGCGAACAGAGTCGCCGGCAGCGCCTCGACGGTGCCGAGCTGGCCGGTGCCGGCGATGGCGCCCGCGCCGTAGATCTTGTGCTTGTAGGGCGTGCCCAGCGCGGTCTCGAGCGAAATGTTGTCGGTCAGGCCGTAGGCCAGGACCAGCACCGGCTGAATGTCCCGGTCGACGTCGCCCTTCGAGCCCGGCAGGGCTGGCGCGCCGATGTCGCCGCTTTCGACCTTCGGGGTGAGCTGGTTGAGGCCGACCTTGGCCGTGAACTGACCGGCGGACTGGGCTGACGCGGTCGAAGCGCAGGCCAGCGCTGCGGCGACGCCCAGCACCTTGACGACGCTGTTGAAACGTACTTTCATGTTATCTCCTGATTCTGTGATGGGAGCCCGCCTGGTGGCGGGCCCTCCGCTGTCGTGCAGCCTGTCGATTACAGCCAGCCCTTGACCGCCATTTCCTTGAGAACAAGGCGTGCGATCAGGTTGTTCTCGAACGGCGTCGGGTGGATGTCGTCGGCGAACATGTAGCGGCTGACGTCACCGGCCACGGTATTGCTGTTTGTGCAGATCAGGGACGTGGTGCCCAGTGCGTTCGGGCCGCAGGCCGGGCTGGTGGTGTTGGTCAGGCCATACGGCCCCGGATTCTTCACCTGGTCATTGCTGACGCTGTACAGGTCGACGTACAGGATACGGTCGTCGGCGCCGATGCCGTTCTTCAGCTGGGTATTGAAGGCGTTGACCATCGCGGTGATCAGCTGCTGGATGTCGGCGGTGCGAGACTTGCCGGCCGGGGTGCTGGCGACGTCGGGCAGGTTTGCCACGATGACGTACTTGGCGCCCTTGGCCAGGATCTCGTTCTTCACCAGGGCGGCCATCTGCGCGCCGGCTGTGCCCAGGTCCTGGACCAGCTTCGGACCATTGGTGGCGGCGTAGTCGGCGCCGGCCTTGGCACCGGCAGCGGTGGCGTCGGCCTGGGCCTTCGTGACCATCGGGCCATAGACCGACACCTGGGCCACGGCGGCGTTGCCGGGCTGGCGCGCGGCGGCGCCCACGGCGGCGGCCACGATGGTCTGCGAAGTATTGCCCGGACGTGCGCTCTCGGTGGCGATAGCCGCGCCGATCGCCTGGGCGGCGGTCTGCGGATTGGTCGCGCCGGCTGCAAGCTGGGCGGTCAGCGAGGTGGCGAAAGTCTGGGCACCGGCGGCATTGCCTGCCGCCGTAGCCTGGGCCGACAGGGTACTCAGGGCCATCAGCACATCGTTACCGCCGGACAAGATGGTCACCAGCTCGGTACCGCTGAACTTGTTGCCGGTGCGGGACAGGTGGTTGGCGACCTGGGTCACCAGCGGCACCGTCATTTCGCCGATCGGCGAGCCGGTGGCCTTGTTGCCCGGGCCGATCGGGTTGGTCACGCGCGAACCACCCTGGGCATAGTTGAAGCAGTTCAGGTTGTTGCTGATCGCTACCGAGAAGCCGCGCGACGCGTCGCCTTCGAGGCCGGTCTGGGCCGCGCAAGGCGCCGGCAGTTTCAGCTCGGCTGCCAGGAATTCGACCCAGATCTTGCCGTTCAGCTCAGAGTTCTTGGCAGTGCCATCGCCGTTGATGGTGAACTTGCCGCCGCCGGCCTGCTTGACCGCGCCCACGGCATAGGTACCGACGTCCGACAGGCTGTCGCCGAAGGAGACCTGCTGGGTGAAGCTGAGTTTTTGCGTTTGGTCGCCGCCGCTTGGGCTGGTCCCGCCGCAGGCTGCCAGCACCGCTGCCGTTAGCAGGGCGAGCGCGAGTTTGGTTTGACGCATTGTGTCTCCTAAATTGGTTTTATTTGAAACGAACGGGCGTGCTATTCGTTTCACAATAATATGCCAGTGTTCAACTTGCTTGTATAGGAATTGCTTACCCGCACGTCAGTTTTTAGTGACACGTGGCAAACAGATCGGGCGGCGATTATAGCGCCGCTATCGATCTGGAAAGAAAGGGTTTTTGAACGGTGTGACACAGAACAACGCCCGTACGTACGGGCGTTGTGCCTGAAGACGCTTCAGGTGTGCGAAGACGCGCGCTTACTGAGCGGTTTGGTTCAGCAAGCCGTGGACGATGCCGGTCGAGCCGTGCGCGGCGCGACGCAGGCGGTCGTTCACGCCCAGCCAGGCTCCGCCCTGCGGCGGCGCTTCGACCAGGATCAGGTCCGCGCCCTGGCCGTCCATCGCACGCAGCGCGGCGTACAGGGCGTGGGCGAAGCCATCCGGCGTGGCCGGCAGGCGCAGCGCGGCGTGCGTGCTCGGCATGTCCGAGTAGTGGATCAGCGCGACCTTGCGTCCCGCCGCCGCCAGTTCAGCCAGGGTCTGGCGCAGCGTGGCGCTGTCCTGCATCGCCACCGGCGTATGCGGCGCATAGTGCGATTCGAGCGTGCCCGAGGCGCGCGGCGCGGCGGCGTCGGGAGCTGCCGGGAGCTGGTCGATCACCGCGGCGATCGCCTCGGCACTGATCTGGCCCGGACGCAGCAGCACCGGACCGTGCGTGGCCAGGCGCGACAGGTCGACGATGGTCGATTCGATGCCGACTTGCGAGGCGCCGCCATCCAGCACCATGGCCAGCGTGCCGTCTTGCTCGAACTCGTCGCGCACGTGCTGGGCCAGGGTCGGGCTGACCGCACCGAACTTGTTGGCCGACGGCGCCGCCACGCCGCCCTTGCCGCCCTTGAAGGCGCGCAGCAGCGCGATCGCCACTGGATGCGACGGGCAGCGCAGGCCGACCGTGTCCTGGCCGCCGCTGACGGCGTCCGGGATGTTCGGTGCGCGCTTGAGGATCATGGTCAGCGGGCCCGGCCAGAAGGCATCGGCCAGCGCCCGGGCCTCGTGCGGGATGCTTGCTGCCCAGTAGTCGAGCGGCGCACCAGGAGCGAGGTGCACGATCACCGGATGGTCCTGGGGGCGGCCCTTGGCGGCATAGATGGCCGCGACCGCGGCCGGGTTCTCGGCATCGGCGCCGAGGCCGTACACGGTCTCGGTCGGGAAGGCGACCAGCGCGCCCTGCTCCAGCGCGCGTGCGGCAGCCTCGATGGCGGCCTGGTCGATGTTCTCGCTTGCCATCCTTACTCCGGGATTCCGAGGATGGCGCAGGCCTGGCGCAGGCTGTCCTGCGCCTGTTCGAGCGTCGGCGCCACGAAGGTCACATGGCCCATCTTGCGTGCGCGACGCGGGTCGTCCTTGCCGTACAGGTGCAGGTTGGCGCCCGGCAGTGCCAGGACGCGGTCCCAGGCCGGTTCGCGGGGGGTAGTGCTGTCGCCTTCGAACCAGACGTCGCCCAGGATGTTGAGCATGACGGCGGGCGAATGCTGGCGCACGTCGCCCAGCGGCAGGCGCGCCATCGCGCGTACCTGTTGCGCGAACTGGCTGGTGATGCAAGCGTCGATGGTGTAGTGGCCGCTGTTGTGCGGGCGCGGCGCCATCTCGTTGACCACCAGGCTGCCGTCGGCAAGCACGAAGAATTCGATGCACAGCACGCCCACGTAGCCCAGCTGGGCCACGATGGCGCGCGCCGCATCCTGCGCCTGTTTGGCGCAGGCCGCGGAGACGTTCGGTCCCGGCACGGTGGTCGTGAACAGGATGCCGTCGCGGTGCACGTTCTCGGCGATCGGGTAGACGACCGACGCGCCATCGTGGCTGCGTGCGGTGAGGACCGACACCTCGTAGGCCAGCGGCAGCATCTTCTCCAGGAGGCAGGTGACGCCCTTCATGGCATCGAAAGCGGCGCGCACGTCCTCGCGGGTGCGCACGCGCACCTGGCCCTTGCCGTCATAGCCCATGCGCACGGTCTTCAGGATGCCGGGCAGCAGATCGTCATCGATGGCGTCGATGTCGGCATGCGAGGCGATGGTCTTGTGCGGCGTCGGCATCACGCCGGAGCTCGGCGCGCATTCGACAAAGAAGCGTTTTTCCGCGATGCGGTCCTGGGCTATCGATACGCAGGAGGCGGCGGGCGCAACAAAAGCGCGCTCGCCCAGCCAGGCCATGCTGTCGGCCGGGACGTTCTCGAATTCGGTGGTGACGGCGACGCAGGCCTGGGCCAATTCGGCCAGGCCGTTCGCATCGGCATAGCCGGCGTTGATCAGGCGCTCGGCGACCTGCCCTGCCGGGCAGTCCGCGGCGGGCTCGAGCACCGCGACCTTGTAGCCCATCGCCTGGGCGGCATGGGCGAACATGCGGCCGAGCTGGCCGCCGCCCATCACGCCGAGCCAGGTCGACGCGCCTTTGTTGGCAGCGCTTGGGAGAAACGAATCACTCATGCGTCAACACGGGAAGAGTCATGGCCTGGGCCGCCGCGGTCTGCTCGGCGCGGAAGGCCAGCAGCTTCTGCGCCAGCGCATCGTCGGTCGCAGCCAGGATCGCCACCGCGGTCAGGGCCGCGTTGGCGGCGCCGGCTTCGCCGATGGCGAAGGTCGACACCGGCACGCCCTTCGGCATCTGCACGATGGAGAGCAGCGAATCCTCGCCGCGCAGGTACTTCGAAGGCACCGGCACGCCCAGCACCGGCACGATGGTCTTGGCGGCCACCATGCCCGGCAGGTGGGCGGCGCCCCCTGCCCCGGCGATGATGGCGCGCAGGCCGCGCTCGCGTGCGGTTTCCGCATAGGTGAACATCTCGTCCGGCATGCGGTGCGCCGAGATCACCTGCGCCTCGAAAGGCACGGCGAACTGCTTCAGGATGTCCACGGCATTCTTCATCACGTCCCAGTCGGACGAGGAACCCATGATGACGCCGACAACTGGCTTGTTTGCTTGCTCGCTCATCTTCTCAGGCCTTCAGCTTCTCGCCGGTGAGGCGTTCGATGGCTTCGAAATACTTGGCCTGGGTCTTTTCGATGACGTCCTGCGGCAGTGCCGGGGCCGGGGCGGTCTTGCCCCAGTCGGTCAGGGTTTCCAGGTAGTCGCGCACGAACTGCTTGTCGAACGACGGCGGCGACATGCCCGGCGCGTAGGAATCGGCCGGCCAGAAGCGCGAGGAGTCGGCGGTCAGCACTTCGTCCATCAGGTGCAGCACGCCATTGTCGTCCAGGCCGAATTCGAACTTGGTGTCGGCGATGATGATGCCGCGGGTGGCGGCGTATTCGGCGGCGGTGGTGTAGAGCTGGATGCTGATGTCGCGCATCTTGGCGGCGAGTTCCTTGCCGATGCGGTTTTCCATTTCCTCGAACGAGATGTTCTCGTCGTGTTCGCCGATGTCGGCCTTGGCGGCCGGGGTGAACAGCGGCTGCGGCAGCTTGTCGGCCTGGCGCAGGCCGGCGGGCAGCTGGATGCCGCAGACGGCGCCGCTTTCCTGGTAATCCTTCCAGCCCGAGCCGATGATGTAGCCGCGCACGACGGCTTCGACCAGGATCGGCTTGAGGCGCTTGGCCACGACGGCGCGGCCGCGCACCTGCTCGACTTCATCCGGGGCCACCACGCTTTCCGGCGCCACGCCGGTCAGGTGGTTCGGCACGATGTGGCCGAGCTTCTCGAACCAGAAGTCGCTCATCTGGTTCAGCACCATGCCCTTGCCGGGGATCGGCTCGTTCATGACCACGTCGAAGGCCGACAGGCGGTCGGTGGTGACGATCAGGATCTTGTCGTCGCCGACAGCGTAGTTGTCGCGCACCTTGCCGTGACCGAGCAATGGCAGGGACTTGATGGTGGATTTGTAGAGGCTGTTCATAGAAGGGATATCAGGGAAACAGAGCCGGAGAAGGCCTCCGGTGAAGGCGTCCAGGCCGGGGGTGGCCTGGACCGAATGCGACATTTTACGTCAATTCAGATTGTCTCACCGCCCCTGGGGCGGTAAGACAATGGACGCACTGCTTACTGGACGATCTGGGCCAGCTCGCCTGCCTTGTAGCGCTCGGCCATCTTCTCCAGCGGCACCGGCTTGATCTTGGCAGCCATGCCTTCGCAGCCGAAGGACAGGTAGCGCGCCTTGCAGATCTCGGTGGCGGCTTCGCGGGCCGGCTTCAGGTAGTCGCGCGGGTCGAACTTCGACGGGTTCTGGAACATGTACTTGCGGATCGCAGCGGTCATGGCCAGGCGGATGTCGGTGTCGATGTTGATCTTGCGGACACCATGCTTGATGCCTTCCTGGATCTCTTCGACCGGCACGCCGTAGGTCTCTTTCATGTCGCCGCCGAATTCGCGGATGATCGCCAGCAGTTCCTGCGGCACCGACGAGGAGCCGTGCATCACCAGGTGGGTGTTCGGGATGCGGGCGTGGATTTCCTTGATGCGGTCGATCGCCAGGATGTCGCCGGTCGGCTTGCGGGTGAATTTGTAGGCGCCGTGCGAGGTGCCGATGGCAATGGCCAGGGCGTCGCATTGCGTTTTGGCGACGAAGTCGGCGGCCTGGGCCACGTCGGTCAGCAGCTGCTCGCGGGTCATGGTGCCGTCGGCGCCGTGGCCGTCTTCCTTGTCGCCCTTCATGGTCTCCAGCGAACCGAGCACGCCCAGTTCGGCTTCGACCGTCACGCCGATCGAGTGCGCGAACTTGACGACTTCACGCGAGACTTCCACGTTGTATTCGTAGGAAGCGACCGACTTGCCGTCGGCTTCCAGCGAACCGTCCATCATCACCGAGCTGAAACCCGAACGGATCGCGGCCATGCAGACCGCCGGCGACTGGCCGTGGTCCTGGTGCATGACGACCGGGATGTGCGGGTAGGCTTCGACGGCGGCGTCGATCAGGTGGCGCAGGAAGGCTTCGCCTGCGTATTTGCGGGCGCCGGCCGAGGCTTGCATGATGACCGGGCTGCACGTGGCGTCGGCGGCGGCCATGATGGCCTGCACTTGCTCAAGATTGTTGACGTTGAATGCCGGCAAGCCGTAGCCGTTTTCGGCGGCATGGTCCAGCAGTTGACGCAGCGATACGAGTGCCATGGTTGATTACTCCAAACAATTAAGAAACTATTTCATCCAGCTCGCCCACGCGCACGATCTTGAGCGCATTGGTGCCGCCGGCCTGCCCCATCGGCGAGCCCCAGGTCACGACGATCAGGTCGCCCTTGCGCACCATGCCTTCGCGAATCAGGACTTCTTCGGCCTTGCGCAGCACCGCGTGGCTGCCACCTTCCTGCAGCAGGTGGAATGCTCGCACGTTCCGGTACAGCGATGCCTTGCGCTGCGTCGTCTGCAGCGGGGTCAGGGCGAAGATCGGGGTGTCGATCGAGTGACGGCTCATCCACAGTGCGGTCGAGCCCGATTCGGTCAGCGCCACGATCGCCTTCACCTTCAGGTGATGGGCCGTGAACAGGGTGCCGTAGGCGATCGACTGGTCGATGCGGGTGAACTGGACATTCAGGAAATCTGCATCCTGCTTGTTGTATTCGGATTGTTCGGCCTCGAGGCAGATCGCGGCCATCATTTCGACGGTCTCGACCGGGTACTTGCCCGATGCGGTCTCGGCCGAGGTCATCACGGCGTCGGTGCCGTCCAGCACGGCGTTCGCAACGTCCGAGACTTCGGCGCGGGTCGGCACGGCGTTGACGATCATCGACTCCATCATCTGGGTCGCGGTGATGGCCAGCTTGTTGGAGGCGCGCGCCATCTTGATCATGCGCTTCTGCAGCGCCGGCACGGCCGCGTTGCCCACTTCCACCGCCAGGTCGCCGCGCGCGACCATGATGCCGTCCGAGGCGTCCAGGATTTCCTGCAGCACGGGGATGGCTTCGGCGCGCTCGATCTTGGCGATCATCATCGGCTTGTGGCCGTAGGGTTCGCCGGCGATGTTGGCCAGCTGGCGCGCCATTTCCATGTCGGTGGCGTTCTTCGGGAAAGAGATCGCCAGGTAGTCGGCCTGGAAGCTCATCGCGGTCTTGATGTCTTCCATGTCCTTCGAGGTCAGGGCCGGCGCGGTCAGGCCGCCGCCCTGGCGGTTGATGCCCTTGTTGTTCGACAGCTCGCCGCCCACCTTCACGGTGGTGAAGATCTCGTGGTTGACGACCTTGTCGACGATCAGCACGATCAGGCCGTCGTTCAGCAGCAGCTTGTCGCCCGGCTTGACGTCGCGCGGCAGCGCCTTGTAGTCGAGGCCCACGCGGTCCTGGTTGCCCAGCTCGCCGTTCTCGCCCCAGCGGGCGTCGAGGATGAACTTGTCGCCGTTGTTCAGGAAAATCTTGCCCTCTTCAAACTTGCCGACGCGGATCTTCGGACCCTGCATGTCGGCCATGATCGCCACTTCGACGCCGCATTCGGCAGCCGCGCGGCGCACCAGGGCGGCGCGGTCGATGTGGTCCTGCGCCTTGCCATGCGAGAAGTTCAGGCGCACGACGTCGACGCCGGCGCGGATCATGCGGACGAGGATGTCGAAGTCGGTCGATGCCGGGCCGATGGTGGCAACGATCTTGGTGGCGTTGTACAGGGGGCGCGCAGCTTGCATGTGTCTGGAATCCTTGGTTCTGAAAAGAGAAGCGCAGCCACTGGGCTGCGCTGGTACTGATTACTTATTGTTTGGATTTACGCTGGAGCAGGATCTCGACTGCCGGCAGGGTCTTCCCTTCCAGGAACTCGAGGAAGGCGCCGCCGCCGGTCGAGATGTAGCCGATCTGGTCGCCGATGTCGTACTTGGCGATCGCGGCCAGGGTGTCGCCGCCGCCGGCGATCGAGAAACCGTTCGACTTGGCGATCGCCATCGCCAGGGTCTTGGTGCCTTCGGCGAACTGGTCGAATTCGAACACGCCCACCGGGCCGTTCCAGACGATGGTGCCGGCCTTGGCCACCTGCTCGGCCAGCATGGCGGCGGTCTTCGGGCCGATGTCCAGGATCATGTCGTCGTCCGCCACGTCGGCCACGTCCTTGACGGTCGCCGCCGCGGTCGGGCTGAATTCCTTGGCGCAGACCACGTCCACCGGAATCGGCACTTGCGCGCCGCGCGCGGCCATCATGTCGATGATCTGCTTGGCCTCACCGACCAGGTCGTTCTCGACCAGCGACTTGCCGATGTTCAGGCCGACGGCCTTCATGAAAGTGTTGGCGATGCCGCCGCCGACGATCAGGTTATCGACCTTGCCGGCCAGGCTCTGCAGGATGGTCAGCTTGCTCGACACCTTCGAGCCGGCCACGATGGCCAGCAGCGGACGGGTCGGCTGGCCCAGGGCCTTGCCCAGCGCATCCAGTTCAGCTCCCAAGAGAGGGCCGGCCACGGCCACGGGTGCGAATTTGGCGATGCCGTGGGTGGTGGCTTCGGCGCGGTGCGCGGTGCCGAAGGCGTCGTTGACGTAGACGTCGCACAGCTTGGCCATCTTCTGGGCCAGCTCGTCGGCGTTCTTCTTTTCGCCCTTGTTGACGCGGCAGTTTTCCAGCAGAACAACCTGGCCCGGCGCGACGTCCACGCCATCGACCCAGTTCTGCTTCAGTTCCACCGGCTGGCCGAGTAGCTCGGACAGGCGCGCGGCGACCGGCGCCAGGCTGTCTTCCGGCTTGAACTCGCCTTCGGTCGGACGGCCCAGGTGCGAGGTGACCATCACGGCGGCGCCGGCCTTCAGGGCAGCCTGGATCGCCGGCACGGAGGCGCGGATACGGGTGTCTTCGGTGATATTGCCAGCGTCATCCTGCGGCACGTTCAGGTCGGCGCGGATGAATACGCGCTTGTTTTTCAGCGCATCGCGGTCGATCAGGTCTTGCAAACGGGTGAAACTGAGAACGTCGTCCATTGGCTAGTCAACAATGAAAAAGTGAAAAAACGTCATTGTACATTAGCCGACCTGTCCAAAAACGTGTAACACACGCAACAGTGTGAATACCAGCATCCCGAAGATGATCGTCATCAGCATGCTGCGGCGCCACAGGTAGAAAGCCAGGGCGGCGAGCGCCGCGATCAGCTTGGGATTGGCCAGCGTGAGCTGGGTCTGGCCCTGGGTGTCGATCAGCAGGTCGGGCCCGATGATGGCGGCCAGCGCGCAGGCCGGCGCATAGCGCAGCATCTCCTGCACCCGGGGCGGGATGGTGACGCGGTGGCCGATCAGCCAGAACGAGCTGCGGGTGGCGGCGGTGGCGACGCACAGCACGCCGATGGTGAGCCAGATTTCCCAATCAGCCATTGCGTGCCTTTCGTTTTGCGAGGGACTCTTCGACAAACATCGACGTGACCATGCCGACCAGGACGGCCAGCAGCAGCCCGAGCTTGTACGGCAGGCCGTAGGCCAGCACCGATACCGCAATGGCGACCGCGACGCCACACAGCGCCGCATTGTTGATGATGAGCGGGACCATGATGCACAGGATCGCCAGCGTGCCGGCAAAGCCCAGCCCCCATTCGCTCGGGATGGCGCTGCCCAGGAAAATGCCGATCAGCGAGCCGATCTGCCAGGCGAACCAGTTCGGGTACATCAGCCCCTTCAGGTAAGACAGTTTGCCGGCCACGCGTTCGGCGGTCGGATAGCGCTGCAGGAACATCGCCACGGTCAGGTCGCCGGAGACGTAGCCGAGCAGGAAGCGCTGGCGCCAATGCAGGTGCGCGAAGTGCGGGCCCAGCAGTGCTGAGAAGATGACGAAGCGCAGGTTGACGACCAGGGCGGTGGCGAAGATGACCCAGATCGGTGCGGCAGCGGCAATCAGGGGAAGTGAAGCGAGCTGGGCCGATCCGGCGAATACCAGCAGGGTCATGCCGACCGCCTGCGCGGCGGTGAGGCCGCTCTTGACCATCGCAATGCCCACCACCAGGCCCCAGGCGCCGATGCCGAACAGCGAAGGCAGGCCGGTCTTGAAGCCCTCGCGCCAGGCGGCGGGGTCGTGGGCTTCGGTGGGCTCCGTGGTGACAGCTGCTTGCTGGCCCGGCGGCAGGGCCGGGGTCATGTTGTTTTCCTGCAACTGCCGTATGGGGCGGATGCGGCGACGGGCTTGAAACGGTCGGGCATGAAACGCATGTAAGGGTGCGGCGCCAGGCTGGCAGCGCAATGCCCCCGGGCTCGTTTATGATCAGCTGGTAATTCTACCGATCATTTCGATATGCAGGTTGAATCGGATAGAATCTTGTCTTTGCCATTTCCCTTTTATGGAGAAAAACAGATGAACCAAAAGACGATGCCTGTGGTGGAACTCGAGGCCAAAGACCTGCCGGCACACTGCCCGAATCCGGCAATGCCGCTGTGGTCCTCGCACCCGCGCGTCTTCCTCGATTTCGACCACCACGGCGATGCCAAGTGCCCGTATTGCGGCACCCAGTACCGTCTGGCCCCGGGCGTCGAGCTCAAGCACCACTGATCTTCCCGGTGCGGCGCCAGCCGCACCGATCTTCCATGCACTACCGCGCGCCCGCATGGCTGCCTGGCGGCCACCTCCAGACCATCTATCCGGCGACCTGCGTCGCCAAACCGCCCGTCGCCTACCGGCGCGAGCGCTGGAGCAGCAGCGACGGCGACTTCATCGATGTCGACTTCGTCGACGGCCAGCCGGGCAAGCCGCTGGTCGTGCTGTTCCACGGCCTGGAAGGCTCGTCCAACAGCCATTACGCGCGCTCGCTGATGGCGGCGCTGCGCGCACGCGGCTGGTCCGGCGCGGTGCCGCACTTCCGCGGCTGCTCGGGCGAAGCCAACCTGATGCCGCGCTTCTACCATTCCGGCGACGCGGCGGAAGTCGACTGGGTGCTGAGGAAGCTGCATGCACGCGCCCCCGGTCCCCTGTTCGCGGCGGGCGTGTCGCTGGGCGGCAATGCGCTGCTGCGCTGGCTGGGCGAGTCGGGCCATGGGGCGGAGATCGTCGAGGCCGCCTGCGCGGTGTCGGCGCCGCTCGACCTGGCGCGCGGCGGCGAAGCGCTGTCGTCCGGTTTCAACATGCTGTACACGCGCATGTTCCTGCAGACGCTCAAGCCCAAGTGCCTGGCCAAGCTGGAACGCTACCCCGGCCTGTTCGACCGCGGCGCCCTGATGGCGGCGCGCGACCTCTACGCCTTCGACAACGTGGTGACCGCGCCGCTGCACGGCTACAAGGACACCGACGACTACTGGCACCGCGCCAGCGCCCGCCATGTGCTGCACGAGATCACCGTGCCGACGCTGGTGCTCAACGCCCGCAACGACCCCTTCCTGCCCGGCCAGCACTTGCCCCAGTCCGCCTCGAAAGCGGTGACGCTGGAGTATCCTGACGAAGGTGGGCACGTGGGTTTCGCCGTGGGGCCCTTCCCCGGATGGATCGACTGGCTGCCGCGGCGCATCCTGGCCTTCTTCGACTGCGCGGCGCCTGCCGCAAGCCGCGCGCCCGGCGCGCTCGAACCATGCGAAGCTTGAGACTATGGACGACATCGTAAAACAGGCAATGGCCAAGTGGCCGAACGTACCGCACTGCTACGGCTGGCTGGCGCTGGATGCGCGCGGCAACTGGCGCATGCGCGACGAGGCGGCGCAACGCGCCAATGCGCCGGGCGACAAGCTGGCGAATGCGGCGCTGGTGGGCTTCATCAACCGTAACTACGCGCACGACGACAAGGGCCGCTGGTATTTCCAGAACGGTCCGCAACGCGTGTACGTGAACCTGGAAGCGACGCCCTTCATCGCGCGCACCGACCCAAGCCAGGGCTTCGTGCTGCAGACCGGCCAGGCGCTGGCGGCGGTGGAAGCGGCCTACATGACCGATGCCGGCGCCGTGATCCTGCAGGCCGGCGAAATCGTCGCCCAGCTCGACGACCGCGACGTGGCCCAGGTGCTGGCGCGCATGGAGCTCGACGGCCAGCCGGCCTCGGTGGAAGCGATCATGGCCTGGCTGGAGGACGACTCGGCCGAGCTGGCGCTGGCCTTGCCGGGCGGGCGCGTGCGCGTCGAACGGCTGGCGGCGGAAGCGCTGCAGCGCCGCTTCGGCTACGTACAGGCGCCCGGGACCTGATCTACGGGAAGTCCTTCTCGGTTTCCTTCTCGGCCTTCTGGCGCGCCTTCAGCTCGCGCTCGCGCGCATCGATGACGGCCTGGTCGTAGAAGGACACGTCGCCTGCCTTGCGCGCCAGGTCGAGCTGCGCCACCGCTGCCGGCAGCGCGCCCGCCAGCGCATACGATTCCGCCAGCGCCATGTGCTGCAGGGCGATCTTGCCCTGCTTGGCATAGGTGCGCGCCAGCATGTCGTGCAGCTTCGGTTCCTCGCGGTAGAGCTGGGTCTGGTCGCGCAGGTAGCGGGTGGCCTCCTCAAACTTGCCGGCCGCGATCAGCGCCTCGCCGTACTGGCGCGCGATGGCCCGCGACAGCGGATAGCGCTGGCGCGCGGCATCCGCTTCCTGCACCGCCTGCTCGGCCATCGCCGGCCCCTGGCCGGGCGCCAGCTTGATCTCGACGGACAGCCCGGCGAACATCGCCGCGCCGTCGCCGGCGTTCGATTCGGCAGAGAGCACGCCCTCCTTCGGCTTGACGGTGGCGCGCGCCTTGTCGAGCCATTCCTGGGCCTCGACCAGGTTCCCCTGGCGCAGCGCCAGCAGCGACAGCCCGTACTGCGCGCCGGCCTGCAGGTGGCGGTGCGATTCCTTGAGCTGGGCGTCGAGCGCGTTCTTCGCCTCGCGGCGGCCACCGACGCTCTCGTCCTGCAGCACGCGGGCACGCGCGCGCACCAGCTGGAAGTCGAGGTTGTCCACGCGCGCCTTTTTCGGCATCTCGCGGATGCGCGCCTGCATGTCGGTGATGCGCTCGGCCGTCAGCGGGTGGCTGCTCAGGTGGGCCAGGTTCGCGGGGATGTCGCCCGACAGCTTGGTGGCGCTCTGCAGGCGCCTGAAGAAGCCGACGATGCCGGTGACGTCAAAGCCACCCGCGCCCATGATCTGGAAACCCACGCGGTCGGCCTCGCGCTCGGCCTCGCGGCTGAAATTGAGCTGGCGCTGCACGGCCAGGCCCTGCCCGCCCATCAGGACGCCCATCGCGGCATCGGAGCTTGCCTTGGCGGCCAGCGCGGCCAGGATCATCGAGGCCAGCGGCAGCAGCACGTCCTGCTTCTGCTGCCCGATCATGCGGGCGATGTGACGCTGCGACACGTGGCCGATCTCGTGCGCCATCACGCCGGCCAGCTCCGACTCCTTCTGTGCCGCCACGATCAGGCCCGTGTGGGCGCCGATGAAGCCGCCCGGCAGGGCGAAGGCGTTCAGGTTCACGTCGCGCATCGCGAAGAAGGTGAAATCGGCATTGGTCTCGCCGCGCGCGCCGGGCACCGACGACAGCAGCGTGTTGCCGAGGTTGTTCAGGTACTCGGTGATCTGGTCGTCGTCGAGATAGGCCGGGTCGCGCCGGACGTCGCGCATGATCTCTTCGCCGAGCTTGCGCTCGAGTACCGGCGACAGGTCCTGGCGCGCGGTGTCGCCTAGCGTCGGCAGGCGCAGGTTGTTCGGCTTTTGAAGTGGCTCGGCGGGTGCGGCAATGGCGAGGGCGGCCGCCGTGCACAGGGCAATGGCGGTCAACGCAGGGCGCCAGCGGCGCGCCGATGCTGGGCGGGGAGCGTAGTTCACAATGCTATGATAACCCTATCCGCAGCCGCGTTGCTGCACGGCGAAACACTTTGTTTAACAACCTTATTGGGTTAGCAATGAGCACTTCCACCCCGCCCGCAGAGCACCTGACCCACTTCGACGCCACCGGCCAGGCCCACATGGTTGACGTCGGCGCCAAGCAGGACACCCACCGCATCGCCGTGGCGGCCGGCACCATCCGCATGAAGCCGGAGACCCTGGCGCTGATCCAGTCGGGCAATGCGAAAAAGGGCGACGTCATCGGGATTGCCCGCATCGCCGCGATCATGGCTTCCAAACGGACCAGCGACCTGGTGCCGCTGTGCCATCCGCTGCCGATCACGCGGGTGGCGGTGGATTTCGAGGTGGACGCGGCGGCCAGCAGCGTGCATTGCCGGGCGCAGGTCGAGACCATCGGCAAGACCGGGGTCGAGATGGAAGCGCTGACCGCGGTGCAGGTTGGTCTCTTGACCATCTACGACATGTGCAAGGCGGTCGATCGCGGGATGGTGATGACGAATGTGCGGGTGCTGGAGAAGCATGGCGGCAAGAGCGGCGACTGGACGGCCGCCCTGTCCTGACGCAGCCGGCACTCTCAAGCGCGGTTCGTCACCACGGTGATGCCTTCGGCAAGCGCGAGCCGCTCCAGGGCGTCCTCCAGCAGGGCGCGGGCCTGACCCGCGCTGCGTTGCAAGCTCGCGTGAAGTTCGGCATCTTCCGGGCTGCGTAGCGCGCACTGAGCGCTGTAGCGCTCGAAACTCCCGACGGTCATCAAGACCTCGGCCAGATGCCGCGGGCACTCGCAAGCCAGACGCCCGCTTGTTTGTGCCAGCATCGATAGTGTTTCGTCTCCATAGCGCGGCGCAGGCACCGGTGGTGGTGTATGAGACAGGGGTATCCGCTCTCCCTGCATCGCAAGCCGACACAAGGGCAGGAGTTCACTCAAGTCGGCAGGCAGGCGGGCCACCAGGCAGCCGGCGTTGCGCAAGGCCCGGATCGTTGCTCCGGACGAAAAACGGTACAGCACCAGGATCGCGGCTGGAATGCGCCCGCGCAGGGCTTCGATGCGGGGCAATACCGTATCGTCCAGTTCCGCCTTCTCGACAATCAACACCTCGCCATCAACGTCGACGTCTTCCTGACCGAGCTCGGCCAGCGTGGCACAGCGCAGGCGCAGGTCGAGCCCAATCGCGTCGGCGCCGAGCGCGACCAGCCTGCGCGGCAAGCTTGCTCCCACGACCGCCGCACGTATCGGTACAGCCGACAATGAGGCCTGTCCCGGATTGTGCTGCTCCAACATCGATTCCAATTGTTGACGTGACAAGCTGGCCAGCAAGCCGATGCCGTGCCCCTGGTCGACCAGTTGCTTGAGCAAGGCAAGACGCTCGACTTGCTCAGCCGAGTAAAGGCGCTGTCCATGCATGGAGCGTTGGGTGTCGGATATCTGATAGCGCCGTTCCCATACACGCAAGGTTTCGACTGGCAAGCCAGCCATGCGAGCAGCTGTACCGGCACGGTAGACAACCGTATGCTGAACCGCTTTTTCGAAATTTTCCATTGCTATGCACCGTTTTTGAACCATATATATAAGAAATTATAGGTTCATGACTTAGACATTTCGCCAAATTTTTCTATATTATCGGGACAAGTTCATTTCATTCACCCCTACCCCAAGGAGCGCATCATGAAACGATTCTTCCTCGCAGTCCCGTTTGCTCTGTCCCTCGGCTCGGCCCAGGCTGCCGATATCGTCGACACCGCCAAGTCGGCCGGCAGCTTCAATACGCTGGTCACCGCCGTGCAGGCAGCTGGCCTGGTCGACACCCTGAAAGGTCCCGGTCCGTTCACGGTGTTCGCGCCGACGGATGCGGCATTCGCCAAGATTCCGAAGGCGAAGCTGGACGCCCTGCTCAAGGACAAGGAAGCATTGACGAAGGTCCTGACCTACCATGTGGTTCCAGGCAAGGTGATGGCGGCGGACGTCAAGCCGGGCATGGTCAAGACCGTTGAAGGCAACGCGTTCAAGGTCAGCACCAGCGGCGGCAAAGTCATGGTCGACAAGGCAACCGTCACGAAAACCGATATCGCAGCGGACAATGGCGTCATCCACGTGATCGATACGGTCATCATGCCGAAGTAAGCCATGTTCCCACCGCCGATCACAGCATCGGCGGTGGTTTTCGTGACGTCTCTCCGCCCGTAATCTCACCAATATTCACCACTCGAATAAGGCACTGTCAACATACATGTAAGCTGATATGATGCCGCCTCCCGCACGTCGTCCCGACGGCGAATCTGGCCCGCATCGTATGACCACCGAACAAGCCCGCGAACTCAAGCCCCAGGAATTCGAGTTCGAAACCATGAACCTGCAGGTCGGCGTTCGGCTGCAGGTGATGACCTACCGGCACCTCAAGCCCGCCCAGTATTTCTCGACCTTGATCGGTTACGTCAAGGACGAATACCTCATCATCAAGATTCCGACCGAGAACGGCGCGCCGATCGCGATGACGGAAGGCGATCCGCTAACGATCCGGGTGTTTTCGGGAGTGAACGTGTGCTCGTTCGCGTGCTCGGTCGAGCGGGTCTTCCCGCGGCCGCTGAACTACGTGCACCTGTCTTTCCCGACCGCGATCCAGGGCACCAGCCTGCGCGGTGCGATGCGGGTCAGGGCCGACATTCCGGCGCGTGTATTCAAGGCGAGTGGGGCCGCGTCACCGATCGCCTGCACGCTGGCCAACGTCTCGGTGACCGGAGCCAGGATCGACTCGAACTATCCGCTGCCGGCCGACAGCGAAGTGCTCACGCTGGCGTTCACGCTGGCGACGCCGCCCACCAACGAGGAAGTGCCGGTGGAGACCCTGGCCGCGATCCGGAACATGACGGTGGCCCGGCCGGCGCCGGACAAGCCCGATGTCTACAGCTACGGCGTCCAGTTCGTCGACCTCGATCCGGTGCACTACACCCTGCTGCAGAACATGACCTACGAGGCGCTGCTGGCGGACCGGCTCAAGATCGTCTAGGGACGCGCCTTCCCCCGCTCCAAATGATGTCCATGGTAAATTGCCGGCCTGCGTAAGCAGCGCCCTGCTACTTGCCAGATGACAACAAGGATGGAGCATGAATATTCGTTTGTCGGGTTTGCTGCCAATGGCGGCGGCGGCCCTTGTCGCGACGAGCGCCACGGCGGCGCCGCGCGGCTTTACCGTGGAAGACCTGGTGAACATGGAACGGGTGGGCAGCCCGGCCGTGTCGCCCGATGCCAGCCGCGTCGTCTACACCGTGCGCAGCACCGACATGAGCAAGAACCGTGGCCACACCGAACTGTGGATGCTCGACTTGCGCACTGCCGGCGCGGCGCCGCAGCGCTTGACCAGTCACGCTTCCAGCAGTACCGAACCGGAATGGTCGCCGTCCGGCGACGCCATCTATTTCCTGTCGTCCCGTTCGGGCTCGTCGCAAGTGTGGCGCCTTCCGATTGCCGGCGGCGCGGCGGGCGAGCCGGTGAAGGTCACCGACCTCCCTCTCGACGTGGAGAGTTTCCGCATCTCGCCGGCAGGCGACCGCCTGGCGATGAGCCTGTCGGTCTTCCGCGACTGCGCGGATCTCGCCTGCACCAGACAGCGCCTTGACGCGAAGGACAAGGACAAGGCCAGCGGCAAGCTGTATGACCGCCTGTTCGTACGTCATTGGGACACCTGGAAGGACGGACGCAACAATGTGCTGTTCTCGGCGCCGCTCGACAGCGCCGGCAAGGCCGACAGCGTGCCGGTTGCGCTATCGGGCTCGCTCGACGGCGACGTACCCTCGAAGCCCTTCGGCGACCGCGAAGAATTCCGCTTCAGCCCGGACGGCAAGACCATCGTGTTCGCGGCCCGCATTGCCGGCAAGACCGAGGCCTGGTCGACCAACTTCGACCTGTACACCGTGCCGGCCGCGGGCGGCGTCCCGCGCAACCTCACGGCCGACAACCCGGCCTGGGATACCAAGGGCGTGTTTTCGCCTGACGGGAAAACCCTTGCCTACCTGGCGATGGCGCGTCCCGGCTTCGAGGCGGACCGCTACCAGGTGATGCTGATGGACGTGGCCAGCGGCGCAAAGCGCACGCTGGCTGCGGATTGGGACCGCTCCGCCGGCAGCCTGCACTGGCGTGCCGACGGCAAGGCCCTGATCGTCGATGCCGAAGACCTGGGCCAGCACCGGCTGTTCTCGGTCGACGTCGCAAGCGGCAAGGTGACGGCGCTGACCGACAAGGGCGCGGTCGGCGCCTTCGACGTGCGCGGCAATACGGTGGTCTATACCCAGGCCAACCTGGCCTCCGGTGCGCAGCTGTTCGCCATGCAGCCCGGCGGCCGGCCAAGACAGCTGACCAGGCTGAACGCCGAGCGCCTGACCGACGTGCGCTGGGGCGAGTACGAGCAGTTCAGCTTTGCCGGGGCCAATGGCGAGACCGTGTACGGGCACGTGATGAAACCCTGGAATGCCGAACCGGGCAAGAAGTACCCGATCGCTTTCCTCGTGCACGGCGGGCCGCAGGGCAGCTTCGGCAACGGCTGGAGCTATCGCTGGAATCCCCAGGTGTATGCGGGCGCGGGCTATGCCACCGTGTTCATCGACTTCCATGGCTCGACCGGCTACGGCCAGAAATTCACCGATTCAATCAGTGGCGACTGGGGTGGCAAGCCGCTGGTGGACCTGCAGAAGGGCCTGGAAGCGGCCGCGAAAAAGTTCCCATGGCTCGACCGCGAACGCAGCTGCGCCCTGGGCGCATCCTACGGCGGCTACATGATGAACTGGATCGCGGGGAACTGGAACGACGGCTTCCGCTGCCTGGTCAACCACGACGGCGTGTTCGACAGCCGCGGCATGGCCTACTCGACCGAGGAACAGTGGTTCACGGACTGGGAAAACGGCGGCGCCTATTTCGCGGCGCCTGACAATCACGAGCGCTTCAATCCGGTCCACCACGTCAACAAGTGGAAGACGCCGATGCTGGTGATCCAGGGCGACCTCGATTTCCGCATCCCGACCGCCCAGGCGCTCGGCACCTTCACCGCACTGCAACGCAAGGGCATCGACAGCCAGCTGCTCGTGTTCCCGGACGAGAACCACTGGGTGCTCAAGCCGGCGAATTCGGTGCAGTGGCATCGCACGGTAATGAACTGGCTGGATCGTTATCTAAAACGCTAGGCCAAAACAAAGAGACCGCCGAGGCGGTCTCTTTTGATGCTGGCCGTATGCACGGCCGGCAATTACTTCACAGGGATCACGAATCAGCCGGGGCAGTAGCCACGCAGCCTGCCGGGGTGTACTTGGTGTCGTCCGCTGGGAATCCGCTGGTCACGCAGGTGTAGATGCCGCTGGTCGAGCGATGCAGCGCGATGGTCGGTGCGTCGCCGATACGGCCCGGGTTATTAATGGTGCAGGTCAGGACAGCGGTGTTGGCGCCTGGTGCAGCAGCAACGATCCCGCTGCAGTTACCGGTCGCGGCGGACAGGCCAGCTTTTTTGAGGTAGTCCTCGCCGTCAGCATCCGAAGGCATACCTTCGACGACGGCCATTTCGAAACCGGTCTTGCCTGCGGCGATGTCAGCGTAGGCAGCAGCAGCCTTCGACTTGGCGATGTAGTCCTGGTAGGCCGGGATCGCCACGGCAGCCAGGATACCGATGATCGCGACGACGATCATCAGTTCGATCAGGGTGAAACCGCCTTCAGCTTTCTTGGTTTGCATTTGCTTGATGTTCATTTCTATCTCTCCAGGGTGGTGTTTCGGGTAATTGGGTTACTGCTTGTTGCCACGCTTTCCTATATGCAAGGCGTGTGCCAGCCCGAAAAATGCTGATTTTATTAGCAGGGAGATAAGGAAACGCCGTGCCAGGACAGGTTTTGGCTTGAGCGGTGACAAAATTTGTCACTTGAGCTCAGCAATTTTTGTCAGCTGAACAGTTTATGGAACGTAATTTGTCATGCATACCAAACGCGTTGGTCATGGCATGCCAAAAATTTACCGAGTGGTAAAAAAAACGGGGAGCTCGCGCTCCCCGTCCTCGTCGACCGTGAACTGGTCAGATTACAGCATGGCCTTCAGCAGGCGCGCCATTTCCGACGGGTTCTTGGTGACCTTGATGCCGCAGGCTTCCATGATTTCCAGCTTGGCTTGCGCGGTGTCGGCGCCGCCCGAGATCAGCGCGCCGGCGTGGCCCATGCGCTTGCCCGGAGGCGCGGTGACGCCAGCGATGAAGCCGACGACCGGCTTCTTCATGTTGTCCTTGATCCACTGAGCAGCGTTCGCCTCGTCCGGGCCGCCGATCTCACCGATCATGATGACCGCGTCGGTGTCAGGATCGTCGTTGAACATGCGCATCACGTCGATGTGCTTCAGACCGTTGATCGGGTCGCCGCCGATGCCGACTGCCGACGACTGGCCCAGGCCCAGGGCGGTCAGCTGGCCGACTGCTTCATAGGTCAGGGTGCCCGAGCGCGACACGACGCCGATACGGCCCTTCTTGTGGATGTGACCCGGCATGATGCCGATCTTGATCTCGTCCGGGGTGATCAGGCCTGGGCAGTTCGGGCCCAGCAGCAGGGTCTTGGAGCCGGCCTTGGCCATGCGATCCTTGACTTCCATCATGTCACGGACAGGGATGCCTTCCGTGATGCAGATTGCCAGGTCCAGCTCGGCTTCAACGGCTTCCCAGATGGCGGCGGCTGCGCCTGCCGGCGGAACGTAGATCACCGACACGGTGGCGCCGGTTTCCGACTTGGCTTCCTTGACCGATGCGTAGATCGGGATGCCTTCGAAATCTTCGCCGGCTTTCTTCGGGTTCACGCCTGCCACAAAGGCTTCACGGCCGTTCGCGTAGTCGCGGCACATGCGGGTGTGGAACTGGCCGGTCTTGCCGGTGATACCTTGGGTGATGACTTTGGTGTCTTTGTTAATCAGAATCGACATTTTTATTTCCTTCGCGAATTAGGCTTGGCCAGCGGCAGCGGCAACGACCTGCTTCGCTGCGTCTTCCATGGTGTCGGCGGAGATGATCGGCAGGCCCGAATCGGCCAGCATCTTCTTGCCCAGGTCTTCGTTAGTGCCCTTCATGCGGACGACCAGCGGCACTTGCAGCGACACGGCCTTCGATGCGGTGATGACGCCTTCGGCGATCACGTCGCAGCGCATGATGCCGCCGAAGATGTTGACCAGGATGGCTTTCAGGCCCGGGTTCTTCAGCATGATCTTGAATGCTTCGGTGACCTTTTCTGCGGTCGCACCGCCGCCCACGTCCAGGAAGTTGGCCGGCTCGCCGCCGAACAGCTTGATGGTGTCCATGGTGGCCATGGCCAGGCCGGCGCCGTTCACCAGGCAGCCGATGTTGCCGTCCAGCGAGATGTAGGCCAGGTCGAACTTCGATGCTTCGACTTCAGCCGGATCTTCTTCGTCCAGGTCGCGGTAGGCGACGATTTCCGGGTGACGGAACAGGGCGTTCGAGTCGAAGTTGAACTTCGCGTCCAGGGCGATGACCTTGCCCGAACCGGTCAGGATCAGCGGGTTGATTTCAGCCAGCGATGCGTCGGTTTCCCAGTAGGCCTTGTACAGGCCTTGCAGGTTGGTGCGCGCGTCGACGATCGACGCTTCCGGCACGCCGATCTTGCGGGCGACGTCGTCGGCCTGCTCATCGGTCAGGCCGACCGACGGTTCGATCACGACGTTGTGGATCTTTTCCGGGTTGCTGTGCGCGACTTCTTCGATGTCCATGCCGCCTTCCGACGAGGCCATCAGCACGACCTTCTGGGTGACGCGGTCGGTCACCAGGGAAACGTACAGTTCCTTCTTGATGTCAGCGCCTTCTTCGATCAGCAGGCGGCGGACTTTCTGGCCTTCCGGGCTGGTCTGGTGCGTGATCAGCTGCATGCCCATGATCTGGTCGGCGTATTCCTTGACCTGTTCCAGCGACTTGGCAACCTTGACGCCGCCACCCTTGCCGCGGCCGCCTGCGTGGATCTGCGCCTTGACGACCCAGACCGGGCCGCCCAGCTCTTCAGCTGCCTTCACGGCCTCTTCCACGTTCATGCACGGAATGCCGCGCGGAACGGTCACTCCGAATTTTCGGAGGATTTCTTTGCCCTGATACTCATGGATTTTCATGCTGGCTTCCCTTCTTATCTATGTACTGAATGAGTAATACGGTTGAATTACAAAATGACAAACAGCGAATCCTAACCCGACACGGCTTTGATCGACCAGCGGGGATAGTAGGTGGCCACGGCCGGTCCGTCGCTGCGCAGCGCATGGCAACGGTCGAGCTCGAAAGGCCGTTCGGCCGCGCTTTTATTCGCATCTGCGTCGGCGCCGCCGCGATCGTCGAACACGTCGTCGGCGTAGGCCTGCAGCGCTGCGGTAGGCAGCACCTGGGCCAATTCGGTCAGGTGGGTGCAGCCGAGCACGCCGGACAGGCGGTCTTTCAGGTGCAGCCGGAAGTGGTTCATGAGCGACAGGCCGACCAGCTTTTTGTAAGCAGGGCCGATGGTCTCGCAAAAACCGGGATACGGAACGGAATCGGACGCGGCTTCGGCGTCCACGATGGTCAGCTTGCGGTCGATGGTGACGCGCAGCTTGAGGTCGTGTACAGGCATGCCGCCCGGTCGATCACCGGAAGGCAGCGAAATGTCACGGGTTTTGACGTCGCGGATACTGGCGTCCAGATCCCACAGGCCATCGTCGCGCGCATAGGCTTCGACGGTGATGGCGCGCGTATGCCGGAGCGAGCGCGATACGGGAGGAGACAGGGGCATAAAAACCAATGCCGCTTACGCGGCGGTTAGTGGTGCAGCCAGTGTGCTTCATGCACGTTGCCGTAGCTTCTACGACAACAACCGCTCATGCGGCGCTGCTTAAACCGTGAAAGTTTAGCACACGGCGTTGGCGGTTGCACTGCAACAGCGGCCTTTTTGCTGCACTGCAGGCAAGATCGGACGGGTTTCTTGCTGAGCCGTCAATATTACTTTGGCTGGACGGGTCTGGCGGGTTGGCAAGACCAATCTCGACAGCGGCGCGCCGCACAGGCTCCGTAAACGCACAGCGCCAGCGTGCAGCGCCATCGTCCGTTGAGGAATATGCCTGGGCATATCGGGGATGACGCTCCACGCTGGCGCCGGAGCATGCTTCTATATAGAAGAAGCGCAATGATCGAGGGTGATACATCAGGCCTGCGGCCACGCCTGGCATATCGTCAGAGCAAGCCTGGGGCCAGGCCGGCTCGTCAGGGCAACAGGCTCGAACTCCAGCCTGTTTACAGCTCGTCGTCGTCGGGAGCGCCCTGCATTGCGATCCGTGCAGCGCGTTGGGAGAAACCACGCTGCAGCATGAAACGCATCTGCTTGGCACGCTCAGCCGCATCGGCGGCGACGGTGCCGAACTTGCGCCGCCAGACTTCGGTGGCGCGTGCGGTTTCGCTGTCGGCGAGCGCGGCCTTGATCTCGTCCAGCGCTTCGCCGTTGACGCCGTGGCTTTGCAGCTCGGCCATCACGCGGCTGTTGCCGAAGCGGCTTGCCTTCCTGTTGATCAGGGATTCGGCAAAACGCTCCTGCGACAGCCAGTTGTTCTTCTCAAGGAAATCCAGGAGGGCTTCCACGTCATCGCCCTCCTCGGCATAACGGGCCAGCTTGCGCCCCAGCTCGAGCCGGCTGTGCTCGCGCATCGAGAGATAACGCAACGCGCGCGCCTTGAGGCTCAGCTGGGGTGCCGGCATCGACTACTTCCGCGAACCGGCGATTACTCGCCGACTGCCTTCAGCTTGTCCTTGCCGCTGTCTTCGACAGCAGCAAGGACCGGCGGCAGTTCGCGCACGCCCAGCGCAGCACGGACCTTGTTCTCGATTTCGCGTGCCAGTGCCGGACGGTCTTTCAGGAACTGGCGGGCGTTGTCCTTGCCCTGGCCGATGCGTTCGCCGTTATAGCTGTACCACGAACCCGACTTCTCGACGATCTTGTTGTCGGCGCCCAGGTCCAGGATTTCGCCTTCGCGCGAGGTGCCTTCTCCGTACAGGATGTCGAAGTGGGCTTCCTTGAACGGCGGCGCGATCTTGTTCTTGACGACCTTGACCTTGGTTTCGTTACCGATCACTTCGTCGCCCGACTTGATCGAGCCGGTACGGCGGATGTCCATGCGCACGGAGGCGTAGAACTTCAGCGCGTTACCGCCGGTGGTGGTTTCCGGGCTGCCGAACATCACGCCGATCTTCATACGGATCTGGTTGATGAAGATGACCAGGGTATTGGTACGGTTGATCGAGCCGGTCAGCTTGCGCAGCGCCTGCGACATCAGTCGCGCCTGCAGGCCCGGGAGCGAGTCGCCCATGTCGCCTTCGATTTCGGCGCGCGGGGTCAGTGCCGCCACCGAGTCGATGACCACCAGGTCGACCGAGCCCGAACGCACCAGCGCGTCGGTGATTTCGAGGGCTTGCTCGCCGGTGTCCGGCTGCGAGATCAAGAGCTCGCCCAGGTTGATGCCCAGTTTCTGCGCGTAGGTCACGTCGAGCGCGTGCTCGGCGTCGATGAAGGCGCAGGTGCCGCCCAGTTTCTGCATCTGGGCGATGGTCTGCAGCGTCAGGGTGGTTTTACCCGACGATTCCGGACCGTAGATCTCGACGATACGGCCGCGCGGCAGGCCACCGACGCCCAGCGCGATGTCCAGGCCCAGCGAGCCGGTGGAAACAGTCTGGACTTCCTCGACCGGTGCGCTGGTGTCCATGCGCATCACCGAGCCCTTGCCGAACTGCTTTTCAATTTGCGCCAGGGCGGCGGCCAGCGCCTTGCCCTTTTCAGCGGCGTTTACTGCGGTTTTTTTGTCGTCCATGGTGTACTTTCAGCTGTGGAGTAGGCAAGGTAGGGGCGCTACCACGCAAATCAAGGTCACTACTGTATAAAAACTCAGTGGTTTGAACAAGCGAAATCAAGCCACTACTGTATATAAATCCAGTGGTTTAGGCAAGCGAAAAAAGTCGCCGTGTTGTTATCCGTAAGACTCGCATTGTTGCGATAAATCAAACACAATAGGGCCTGTCAAAGGTCTAACGAATACTGAGGTAGCCCCATGCGAATTCTGCTCGCCGAAGATGATAGCGTACTTGCCGATGGGCTAACGCGTTCCCTGCGCCAGTCCGGCTATGCCATCGATTGCGTCAAGAACGGCCAGGATGCCGATACGGCATTGTCCACCCAGGAGTTCGACCTCCTGATCCTCGACCTCGGCCTGCCCAAGCTGTCCGGCCTGGAAGTGCTGCGCCGCCTGCGCGCGCGTTCCTCGCTGCTGCCGGTGCTGATCCTCACCGCCGCCGACTCGGTCGAGCAGCGCGTCGAGGGTCTCGACCTCGGCGCCGACGACTACATGGCCAAGCCTTTCGCCCTGTCCGAGCTGGAGGCGCGGGTGCGCGCCCTCACCCGCCGCGGCGCCGGCGGCGGCCCCGCCGTGGTGCGCCACGGCCCGCTGGTGTACGACCAGGTCGGCCGCAGCGCCTACATCAACGACCAGATGCTCGACCTGTCGGCGCGCGAGCTCGGCCTGCTGGAAGTGCTGCTGGCGCGCACCGGGCGCCTGGTCTCCAAGGAGCAGCTGGTCGACCACCTGTGCGAATGGGGCGAGGAAGTCTCGAACAACGCCATCGAGGTCTACGTGCACCGCCTGCGCAAGAAAATCGAGGTCGGCGGCGTGCGCATCGCCACCGTGCGCGGCCTTGGCTACTGCCTCGAGAAATACTCAGACGCCCCGCGCGCCCCGGTCCAAGAGAACAAGTGAACGAGCACGAACGCGGCCTTGCCGACAAGCCGCCAAGCGCGGGGCAGGACCCGTTCGCGCCCTTCCAGGCGGGCCAGTACCAGCCCTGGATCCCACCCAATCCCGAGCCCGACGAGAACATCCGCCATTCGCTGTTCGGCGAGATCCTCGACTGGATGCTGGCCCCGCTGCTGCTGTTGTGGCCGATGAGCATCGCGATCACCTACCTGGTGGCCAAGTCGATCGCCAACCAGCCTTTCGACGACGCGCTGGAAGACCGCGTCACCGTGCTGTCGCAGCAGATCCGCACGGTGGCCGGCCGGCCCGAGGTGCAGCTGCCCGGCAGCGCGACCGACGTGCTGCGCGCCGACGACGTCGACAGCGTCTACTTCCAGATCAGCGGGCCGGACGGCGCCCACCTCGACGGCGACCGCGACCTGCCGCGCCCGCGCAAGGGCATGCTCGAGGAAGGCGCCCATGGCGGCGCCGTGCTCTTCCGCAATGACAACATCCACGGCACGCCGGTACGCGTCGCCTACTCCTGGGTCAACCTCGATCCGCTGCGCGCCCGTCCGGCGGGCACGCCCCCCAGCCTGGCCCTGGTGCAGGTCGCCGAAACCCTCGACAAGCGCGCCCACCTGGCCAACGAGATCATCAAGGGCGTGATCCTGCCCCAGTTCATCATCCTGCCGGTGATCCTGGCGCTGGTCTGGTTCGCGCTGTCGCGCGGCCTGTCCCCGCTGGCCGAGCTGCAGGAGCGCATCCGCGCGCGCCCGCAGGACGACCTGTCGCCGATCGACCCGCGCCAGGTGCCGGAAGAGATCTCGCCGCTGGTCGGCTCCTTCAACGACATGCTCGAGCGCCTGGCCCAGACCGTCGAGATGCAGAAGCGCTTCATCGCCGACGCCGCGCACCAGATGAAGACCCCGCTGGCCGGCATGCGCATGCAGTCCGAGCTCGCATTGCGCCAGGTCGACCCGGGCGAGATCCACCGCTCGCTCGAGCAGCTGGCCAAGAGCTCGGAATCGGCCACGCGCCTGGTCAACCAGCTGCTGGCCCTCGCCCGCGCCGAGAACCAGCCGCATGCCGGCCTCGCTTTCGAGGAAATCGACCTGGCCCAGTTGGCCCGCGCCACCGTGCAGGACTGGGTGCAGGCCTCGTTCGCGCATGGCATCGACCTCGGCTACGAATCTCCCGATGCGCCCGCGCACGAAACCCTGCATATCGCCGGCAACGCGCTGATGCTGCGCGAACTGCTGTCGAACCTGATCGACAACGCGTTGCGCTACACCCCGCAGGGGGGCAGCGTGACGGTGCGCGTGCGCCGCGACGGAGAACACGCCCTGCTCGAGGTCGAGGACACCGGTCCCGGCATCGCGCCGAGCGAGCGCGCCAACGTGTTCGAACGCTTCTACCGTATCCTCGGCAGCAACGTGCAGGGCAGCGGCCTGGGGCTGGCGATCGTGCGCGAGATCGCGCAGCAGCACGGCGCCGAGATCGACATCTTCAACAACCCGCGCAGCCACTCGTCCAAGTATCCCGGCAGCCTGTTCCGCCTGACCTTCCCGCCTCCTGTCCATGAACCCATCGATGCCGACTGATTCCCCGCCTACGCCGAGCGATCCGCACGCGCGCCTGGCCGCCGCCCGCGCCGCGCACTGGCAGGCGACACGCCGGCTGACCGCGGCGCTGCTGGTGGTGTGGCTGTGCACCGGCTTTTGCACCGTGTTCTTCGCGCGCGAGCTGTCGCGCTTCACCCTGTTCGGCTGGCCCATGTCCTTCTACATGGCGGCTCAAGGAGCGTCGCTGGTGTCGCTCGCCGTGATCGTGTTCTACGCCTGGCGCATGCGCCGGCTCGACCGCCTGTACCCGGACGCCGCGCGGGAGAGCGCATGAGCGCGAACAAGCCGCCCTACTTCCGCAAGCTGTCGCGCTACTACCTCTGGTACACCGCCTGCTTCGCCCTGTTCCTGCTGGCGCTGGCCCTGCTCGAGCAGGAAGGCATGCCGCGCCTGTGGATCGGCTACATCTTCATGTTCGCGACCATCGTCCTGTACGCCACCATCGGCGTGGTGGCGCGCACCTCGAACGTCACCGAATACTACGTGGCCGGGCGGCGGGTGCCGGCCCTGTTCAACGGCATGGCCACGGCGGCCGACTGGATCTCGGCGGCCAGCTTCATCAGCCTGGCCGGCGGCCTGTACCTGTACGGCTTCGACGGGCTGGCCTACATCATGGGCTGGACCGGCGGCTTCGTGCTGGTGGCCCTGCTCATCGCGCCCTACCTGCGCAAGTTCGGGCAATACACCATCCCCGATTTCCTGGCGGTGCGCTACGGCGGCGGCGCCGGCGGGCGCGGCGGGCCGGTGCGGGCGCTGGCGGTGGCCGCCACCATCCTGGTCTCGTTCACCTACGTGGTGGCCCAGATCTACGCGGTTGGCCTGATCGCCTCGCGCTTCACCGGCGTCGATTTCTCGGTCGGGATCTTCCTGGGCCTGGCCTCGATCCTGGTCTGCTCGTTCCTGGGCGGGATGCGCGGCATCACCTGGACCCAGGTGGCGCAGTACATCATCCTGCTGGTCGCTTTTTTGATCCCGAGCATCTGGCTGGCGGCCAAGCATGCCGACAACCCCATCCCCCAGGTGGCCTACGGCTCGCTGTTACAGAAGCTGGCGGCGCGCGAGCAGCAGCTGGAGAAGGACCCGCGCGAGGAACAGGTGCGGGCCGAGTTCCGGCGCCGTGCCGACGAATACGCGGTGCGCCTGGCCGCCCTGCCGGCCTCGTGGGAGACGGGCCAGCTGGAAGCGCAGCGCAACCTGGCCTCGGTACGCGCCAGCAATGCCTCGCTGGTCGAGGTGCGCCAGGCCGAGCGCGCCATGAACACCTATCCCGGTTCGGCCGACGAGGCGCGCGCCCTGTGGCTCGAGCAGCGCGACGCCAACCTGGCGCGCGCCCGCCCGCCGGTGCCGCACACGGTGCCCTTCCCCGGCGCCACCGAAGAGGAATCGGACAAGCGCCGCAACAACTTCCTGGCCGTGGTGTTCTGCCTGATGTTCGGCACCGCCGCCCTGCCCCACATCCTGATGCGCGCCTACACCACGCCCTCGGTGAACGAAACCCGGGTGTCGGTGTTCTGGACCCTGTTCTTCATCCTGCTGATCTACCTGACCATCCCGGCGCTGGCGGTGCTGGCCAAGTACGACATCTACACCGCGCTGGTGGGCAGCGATTTCTCGTCGCTGCCGACCTGGGTCTCGTACTGGGCCAGCGTGGACAAGGTCAGCCCCCTGCTCAGCATCGCCGACGTCAACCGCGACGGCGTGGTGCAGCTGGCCGAGATCGCGATCGACGCCGACGTGCTGGTGCTGGCGACGCCCGAGATCGGCGGCCTGCCCTACGTGATCTCGGGCCTGGTGGCGGCCGGCGGCCTGGCCGCGGCGCTGTCCACGGCCGACGGCCTGCTGCTGGCGATTTCCAACGCGCTGTCGCACGACGTGTACTACAAGATGGTCGATCCGGGCGCCTCGACCCAGAAGCGGGTGACGATCTCCAAGCTGCTGCTGCTGGCGGTCGCCTTCATCGCGGCCTATACCGCCTCGCAGAAGCCCGCCGACATCCTCTCCCTGGTCGGCGCGGCGTTCTCGCTCGCCGGTTCGACTCTTTTCCCGGTGCTGGTGCTGGGTGTGTTCTGGAAGCGCGCCAACCACATGGGAGCGATGGCGGGCATGGTCACCGGCTTCCTGGTCTGCCTGTGGTACATGCTGCGCGCCAGCCCCACCCTGGGCGGCAGCCTGGACCAGTCCTGGCTAGGCATCCAGCCGCTGGCGGCCGGCGTGTTCGGGGTGCCGGCGGGACTGCTGGCCACGGTGATCGGCAGCCTGCTGAGCGCACCGCCGAGCCATGCGAGCCTGGGCATGGTGGATTACATCCGGGCGCCCGAGGAAGAGACGGCGGGCAAGCCCTGAGGCGTATGCGCCACGGCAGGCATGCCGTATGCATGACATCGGTATTGCGGGTGTTTTTCCGATGGCAAGACTGTTATTGTCGAGCGGCTGCGGGAAAGCGTCCCGCGTCCAAGACGACAACCGAACAGAGATCCATGCACACTTCGTTACTCCGCTCCCTGCGCTGCGCTGCACTCGCCTCCGCCGTCGCACTCGCCTGCACCCTGCCGGTCCATGCCGATGCGCAGGCGCCGGTCCCGGCTGCGCTGCCGTCCATCGCCAGCTTCTTCGGCAATTCCCCATTCGGCGGCGCCGTGCTGTCGCCGGACGCCCACTTCCTGGCCGTGCGCCTGGGTGCGCCAGGCAAGCGCGACTCACTGGCCATCGTCGACCTGTCGAACAACAGCGCCAAGGTCATCGCCTCCTACGACGATGCGGACGTCGGCGACATCCGCTGGATCAACAACGAACGCCTGGTCTTCACCACCCAGGAAAAGAACGTCGGCCTCGGCAACAAGCGCTACGCGCCCGGCCTGTATGCGATCAACCGCGACGGCCAGAAGTTCGTCGAACTGGCGGACCGCACCGGCTGGCGCAGTACGCACGGCACCCGCGCCACCCGCAAGGTCCTACCCTGGCATACCTACCTGCTTCCTCAGGCCGGCACGCGCGACTCCGACTACGTGTATGTCATGAATGCCAATTTCGATACCGCCGGTGAAGTGCGCAGCTTCGACCTGCTGCATCTGAATACGCTGACCGGCTTCACCCAGACCGTGCCCCGGCCGGGCAACGTACGGAGCTGGATGCTCGACCACAAGGGCGAGCCACGCCTCGCCACGGCTTTCGAGAAAGACACGATCACCCTGCATTACCGCGACCCGGCCAGCGGCGCCTGGCGCGTGCTGGCCAGCTATCCCGCCTACGGCGACGGCAGCAAAGCGCTGCAGCCGCTCGGTTTCACCGCGGAAGGCAATCTGTACGTGCTGGCGCGCAGCGGCGGACGCGATACGACGGCGGTCCATATCTTCGACATCGGCACCGGCAAGATCGACCCGCAGCCACTCGTCATGACCGCGGGCTTCGATTTCGATGGCCGCCTGATCGCCAACCGCGACAAGGTGCTGGGCATCAGCTTCCGCACCGATGCGGTATCGAACGAATGGTTCGACCCTCGCATGAAGACGATACAGGCCGAGCTGGACAAGCTGCTGCCGGCCACGATCAACATGGTCACGGTGCCGGCGAAAAGCGAATCGCCCTGGGTGCTGGTATTCTCCTACTCGGATGCCATCCCCGGCACCTACTCACTGTACAACATGCAGTCCAAGCAGCTGAACAAGGTCGCCGACTTCAAGCCGGACATCAAGCCCTCCCAGATGGGCCGCCAGCAGTTCGTACGCTACAAGGCGCGCGACGGCCTCGAGATCCCAGCCCTGCTTACCCTCCCGCCGGGTGGCGTGAAGAAGAACCTGCCCATGGTGGTCATGGTGCACGGCGGCCCCTACGTGCGCGGCGGATCGTGGGGCTGGAGCCCGGATTCACAGTTCCTGGCCTCGCGCGGCTACGCGGTGCTGGAACCCGAGTTCCGCGGCAGCCTGGGCTTCGGCATCAAGCACTTCAAGGCCGGCTTCAAGCAATGGGGCCTGGCGATGCAGGACGACATTGCCGACGGCGTGCGCTGGGCGGTCGGCCAGGGCATCGCCGATGGAGCGCGCGTATGCATCGCCGGGGCTAGCTACGGCGGCTACGCCACGCTGATGGGGCTGGTGAAGGATCCGGACCTGTACAAGTGCGGCATCAACTGGGTGGGCGTCACCGACATCAACCTGCTGTACAACGGCGGCTGGAGCTTCACCAACGACACCTCGGACGAATTCAAGGCCTACGGCATGCCGGAAATGATCGGCGATCCGGTCAAGGACGCGGCCCAGTTCAAGGCGACGTCCCCGATCGAGCAGGCCGCCCGCATCACCCAGCCGGTGCTGCTTGCCTACGGCGGTGTCGACCAGCGCGTGCCGATCAACCACGGCACGCTGTTCCGCAACGCGCTTCAGAAGACCAACAAGAACGTCGAGTGGGTCGAGTATCCGGAAGAAGGCCATGGCTTCGCACTGGAGAAGAACAACGTCGACTTCTGGGGCCGGGTCGAGCGCTTCCTCGACAAGCACATCGGCGCAGGCGCGGCGAAATAGCAAGACAAGACAGCAGACAGGAACGGACGCTCCGGCGTCCGCCAATAACGACAAGCTGAACCGAGACCATGAACCCCGCCTCATTCACACCCTGCGCGCGGCTATGCCTCGTGCTGGCGGCGGCCAGTGTCGCCATCCTACCGTCGCACGCCCAGGACGCGCCGCCGCCGGTCGAAACCTTCTTCTCGAACCCACTGCTCGAGCGCGCCGAGCTGTCACCGAGCGGCCGCTACCTGGCTGCGCTGTCGGGGGCCCCGGGCCGGCGCGACATGCTCGTCGTCGTCGACCTGAGCGACAACAAGCCCAGGCTGGTGGCCGGCTACACGGACGCCGACGTGTTCCAATTCCAATGGGTGAACGACAAGCGCCTGCTGTTCAACCTCACCGACAAGCAGGTCGGTCCCGGTGGACGCCACCTCGCCAGCGGCCTCTATGCGGTCGACCGCGACGGCGCCAAGCTGCGCCAGCTGGCGCACCGGCGCAGCATGCAGGGGGTGGTGGCAGCCCCATCGCTGGGCGACCGCCGCATGCTGCCCTGGCACACCTTCATGCTGGGCCAGCGTGGCGCGCAGGATTCTGACAAGGTGTACGTGACCAGCATCGAGCTCGCATCGCGCTTCGATGTCCGGACCGTGAACCTGCTGCACCTCGATACCGTCACCGGCCGCGCGCAAACCGTACAGCGTCCCGGCCCGGTGGACGCCTGGCTGCTCGACAATGCGGGCGAGCCGCGCCTGGCCGTCAACAGCGAAGACGGCAAGACCACCTTCCACTATCGCGAGCCATCCGGCGGCGCCTGGCGCACCATCGCGCGATACGCCACCTACGACGGCGACGCTCCATTCTCGCCGGTCGGCTTCGGCAGCGACGGCACGCTCTTCGTGCGTGCCAGCCTCGGCAAGGACACCACCGCGCTGCACCGCTTCGACATGGCAAGCGGCAAGGTCGTTCCCGAGCCGGTGGTCGTCACCCCGGGCTACGACTTCAATGGCGCCCTGGTCGGTCGTCCCGGCAAGCTGCTCGGCGTGCGCTACGAGACCGATGCAGTCGGGCACGTCTGGTTCGACCAGGACATGCAGGCAGTCCAGCAGAAAGTCGACCAGCTCATGCCGGGCACGATCAACATGATCACGGTGCCGGCGCGTCCCGAAACGCCCTGGGTGCTGGTCGCCTCCTACTCCGACCTGCGGCCGCTGGCCTACAACCTGTATAACCTGGAGACCGGCAAACTCAATCCGGTCGGCAAGAGCCGCGAGGGCATCGACCCGCGCCGCATGGCACGCCAGGACGCGGTGCGCTACAAGGCGCGCGACGGCCGCGAGATCCCGGCCCTGCTCACGATCCCGGCAGGTGGCAAGAAGAACCTGCCGCTGGTGGTGCTGGTGCACGGCGGCCCTTACGTGCGCGGCAATCGCTGGGGCTGGGATCCGGAGACGCAATTCCTTGCCTCGCGCGACTATGCGGTGGTGGAGCCGGACTTCCGCGGCAGCCGCGGCTACGGCCAGGCGCACTTCCAGGCAGGCTGGAAGCAGTGGGGCCTGGCGATGCAGGACGACATCGCCGACGCCGCGCGCTGGGCCATCGCGCAAGGCATCGCCGACCCGAAGCGCATTAGCATCGCCGGCGCCAGCTACGGCGGCTATGCTGCCCTGATGGGCCTGGTCAAAGATCCCGAGCTCTACAAGTGCGGCATCAACTGGGTGGGCGTCACCGACATCAACTTGCTGTACGACGGACACTGGAGCTTCGAGTCGGACCTGCAGGAAGACTTCAAGGTGCACGGCATGCCGGTCCTGATCGGCGACCAGGTCAAGGACGCCGCCCAGTTCAAGGCCACTTCGCCGATCGAACAGGCGGCGCGCATCACCCAGCCGCTGCTGATGGCCTATGGGGCGGTGGACCGGCGCGTGCCGCTCTACCACGGCACCAAGCTCCGCGACGCGGTGAAGAAGCACAACCAGCAGGTCGAATGGGTCGTCTACCCGGAGGAGGGACACGGCTGGAGCCAGCCGGCGACGCGCTTCGATTTCTGGACGCGGGTCGAGAAATTCCTGGCGACGCACATCGGGGACAAGGCTGCGCAGTAGTCCCCAAAAAACAAAACGGGCGCCGCGGCGCCCGTTCCTGCGTCAATCGACCGCGATTTACTGCACGACGGTCTGCGCCTGGCCTTCTTCGCGCGCGCGGATCTCGCCGATGCGGTACACGGTCTCGCCGGCCGCCTGCAGCTGCGCCATGGCGGCATCCGCGTTTTCCTTCGAGACGATCACGGTCATGCCGATGCCGCAGTTGAACACGCGGTGCATCTCGGCGTCGGCCACGCCGCCGTGCTGCTGCAGCCACTTGAACAGCGGCGGCATTTCCCAGGCCTTGGCATCCAGCACCGCGGTCAGGTTCTCGGCCAGCACGCGCGGGATGTTCTCGACCAGGCCGCCACCGGTGATGTGCACCAGACCCTTCACTTCCATCGACCCCATCAGGGCCAGCAGCGGCTTGACGTACAGGCGGGTCGGCGCCATCAGCACGTCGGCCAGCTTGCGGCCGTGGAAGTCGGCTTCCAGGTCGGGATTGGCGACCGAGATGATCTTGCGCACCAGCGAGTAGCCGTTGGAGTGGATGCCCGACGAGGCCAGGCCCAGCACCACGTCGCCCGGGACGATCTTGCTGCCGTCGATGATCTGCGACTTCTCGACCGCGCCGACGGCGAAGCCGGCCAGGTCGTATTCGCCGTCCGGGTACATGCCCGGCATCTCGGCGGTCTCGCCGCCCAGCAGGGCGCAACCGGACTGTTCGCAGCCTTCGGCGATGCCCTTGACCACGGCGGTGGCGGTCGCCACGTCCAGCTTGCCGCAGGCGAAGTAGTCGAGGAAGAACAGCGGCTCGGCGCCCTGCACCAGGATGTCGTTGACGCTCATCGCGACCAGGTCGATGCCGACCGTGTCGTGGCGATTCAGCTCGAAAGCGAGCTTGAGCTTGGTGCCGACGCCGTCGGTACCCGACACCAGTACCGGTTCCTTGTACTTCTTGCTGATCTCGAACAGCCCGCCGAAACCGCCGATGCCGCCGAGCACGCCTTCGCGCATGGTGCGCTTGGCAAACGGCTTGATCGCTTCGACCAGGGCATCGCCTGCGTCGATGTCGACACCGGCGTCGCGGTAGGAGAGGGAAACATTAGATGGTTGGCTCATGGTATTTGGCAGCGGAGGCGGTAAAATAGGGGGCGGCAGACCGTCAAACCTTGGTCAATCCGCTATTTTAGCAAAACGGCCCCGTGTCCAAGCCATGTGTGCCCATTTGCATACCATTGTTACCTATTTGAATGCCGATTTTGTTGGCAGAACCGCCAAGAGAACAAGAACAAGCATGCCAATTCTCCTGAGCCCGAAGCGATGAAACAGCTGGTGCTCGATTTAGGCGCCGAGCCGGCGCACAGCCTCGACACCTTCCAGGTGGGCGAGAATGCCGAACTGGCGCACCTGATGCACCAGTTCGCGCAGCGTGCTTCGCGCGAGCATTTCGCCTACCTGTGGGGCGACACCGGCGCCGGCAAGACCCACCTGCTGCAGGCGCTGGCCGCCAGCCCGGCCTCGCGCTACATTCCGTTCGACGCGCCGAAAGACCAGTTCGTCCACAGCCCGGACGTCACCCTGTACCTGCTGGACGATACCGACCGCCTGTCGCCCCGGCGCCAGATCGACGCCTTCGCCCTGTTCAACCAGATCCGCGAGCACGGCGCCTACATGGTGAGCACCGGCCCGGTGCCCCCGGCGGTGCTGGGGGTGCGCGAGGACCTGCGCACGCGCATGGGCTGGGGCCTGGTCTACCAGATCAAGGGCTTGTCGGACGACGAAAAGATCGCCGCGCTGACCCAGGCGGCCGAAGCGCGCGGTTTGACGCTGTCGGCCAGCGTGTTACCCTATTTGTTGTCTCACTTCAAGCGCGACATGCGGTCGCTGGCGACGATGCTGGACGCCCTCGACCAGTATTCGCTCGAGACCCAGCGCCCCGTCACCGTACCGCTGCTGCGTGATTTGTTGCTGCAAGAAAACCAGCAGTCGGAACCCAAAGAATGAAAAACCTTGCGCTGTTCGACCTCGACCACACCCTGATGCCGATCGATTCGGATTACGAATGGGGCGAGTTCCTGGTCCGCATTGGCGCGGTGGACGAAACCGCCTTCCGCCGCCGTAACGACGAATTCTTCGCCCAGTACCAGGCCGGCGTATTGGATCCTGTCGAATACCTCGAGTTCGCCCTCGGCACCCTGGCGCGCTTCCCGCGCCCGGAACTGGACGCGATCTACGCGCGCTACATGGCGGAAGTCATCGAACCCGCGATCAGGCCGAAGGCGCTGGCGCTGGTGCGCCAACACCAGGACGCCGGCGACCTGGTGGCCATCATCACCGCCACCAACCACCACATCACGGCGCCGATCGCGGCGCGCTTCGGCGTCGAGCACCACATCGGGGCCATGCCGGAGTATGACGCGGCAGGGAACCTGACCGGCAGGCTGCTCGGCACCCCGACCTCGGGCCCCGGCAAGATCACCCACATGCACGCCTGGCTGGAGCGCCTCGGCAAACGCTTCGAGGACTTCGAACGCTGCCACTTCTACAGCGACTCGCACAACGACCTGCCGCTGCTGTCGATCGTCAGCCACCCGGTCGCCACCAACCCGAGCGCGAAGCTCGCCGCCCACGCGCAATCGCAGGGTTGGCCAACTATCCATCTCTTCAATGATTAAGAAATTCATCCGCAAGATCCTCGGCGTGAAAGACGACGGCCGCGACCCGACCCAGCCGGTCATCCTGGGACCGGAAGAGCACAAGATCGACCCGCGCCTGGTATCGCGCAACGCAATCACGGTCACCCAGACCCTGCAGGAAGCCGGCTTCAAGGCCTTTGTCGTCGGCGGCGCCGTGCGCGACCTGCTGCTGGGCGTGAAGCCCAAGGACTTCGACATCGCCACCGACGCCACGCCCGAGCAGGTCAAGCGCCTGTTCCGGCGCGCCTTCATCATCGGGCGCCGCTTCCAGATCGTGCACGTGATGTTCGGCCAGGACCTGCTGGAAGTGACCACCTTCCGCGGCAACGGCAGCGACAACGCGCCGAAGGATGAACACGGCCGCGTCCTGCGCGACAACAACTTCGGTCCCCAGCACGAGGACGCGGCGCGCCGCGACTTCACCATCAACGCCATGTACTACGACCCGGCCACCCAGACGGTGCTGGACTACCACGGCGGCATCGAGGACATCCGCGCCAAGCTACTCCGCATCATCGGCGTGCCGGAAGCGCGCTACCGCGAAGACCCGGTGCGCATGCTGCGCGTGGTGCGCTTCGCGGCGAAGCTCGGCTTCACCATCGAGCCGACCACGCGCGCCCCGATCCCGGTCATGGCCCCGCTGATCGACAACGTGCCGGCCGCGCGCGTGTTCGATGAGATGCTCAAGCTCCTGCTGTCGGGCCACGCGCTGGCCTGCCTGAAGGAGCTGCGCTCGGCCGGCCTGCACCACGGCCTGCTGCCGCTGCTGGACGTCGTCTTGGAACAACCGATCGGCATGAAGTTCGTGACGCTCGCCCTGGAATCGACCGACGGCCGCGTCAAGGCCGGCAAGGGCGTCTCGCCGGGCTTCCTGTTCGCCTCGCTGCTGTGGCACCAGGTGCTGGAAAAGTGGAATGCCTACCGCGCCGCCGGCGAAGCACCGATTCCCGCCCTGCACCTGGCGGCCGACGACGTGCTGGGGACCCAGACCGAGAACCTGGCCCTGCAGCGCCGCATCGCCACCGACATGCGCGACATCTGGGCCATGCAGCCGCGCTTCGAGCGCCGCACCGGCAAGGCCCCGTTCAAGCTGCTCGAGCACCCGCGCTTCCGCGCCGGCTACGACTTCCTGCTGCTGCGCTGCGAATCGGGCGAGCTGCCGGGCGAGGTCGGCGAATGGTGGACCGCGTTCTATGCGGCCGAAGGCGGCGAGCGCGAAGCCCTGCTGGCGGCAGCCAGCCAGCGCGACCGCGGCGAAGGAAGCGCGAAGCGCAAGCGCGCGCCGCGCCGCGGTCCGCGCCGCCGCAACGAGGGCGAAGGAGCGCAAACCCCGCAGGGCGGCGGCGAGGAATGATCGCCTACGTCGGCATCGGCGCCAACCTGGGCGACGCCCGGGCCAACGTGCTGGACGCGCTGCGCCGCCTGGCCCTGCTGGACGGTTCGACAATCATCGAAACGTCCGGGCTGTACCGCACCGCCCCGGTCGACTCGAGCGGCCCCGACTACATCAACGCGGTGGCCTGCATCGACACCGCCTTCGACCCTTTCGAGCTGCTCAAGGCGCTGCAGGACATCGAACAGGCGCACGGCCGCGAGCGCCCCTACCGCAACGCGCCGCGCACGCTGGATCTCGACCTGCTGCTGTACGGCGACCAGCAGATCGCCACCGACACCCTCACCGTGCCGCACCCGCGCATGCACGAGCGCGGCTTCGTGCTGGCGCCGCTGGCCGAAGTCAACCCCGATCTCGTGATCCCCGGCGTCGGCCCCATCCACGACTACCTGCCCCTGGTCGCCAGCCAGGCGGTCGAGAAGATCGGCTGAACCTCCATCCATGACCACCTTCCTGCTGCTCGCCGCTTCGAACATCTTCATGACGATCGCCTGGTACTGGCACCTGAAGGGCGGCATGCACAAGCCGCTGCTCACCGTCATCGTGATCAGCTGGGGCATCGCCTTCGTCGAGTACTGCCTGGCCGTCCCGGCCAACCGCATCGGCTTCGCCAGCGGCTGGAGCGCCGGGCAACTGAAGGTGATGCAGGAAGCGATCGCCCTGGTCGTCTTCGGCATCTTCATGGTGACCGTCCTCGGCGAGCCGGTCTCGTGGCGCCACCTCGCCGCTTTCGCCTGCATCATGGCGGCGGTGGGCTTCCTGTTCGTCGGCAAATAGGCAAGAAAGCCCGCTTCGAATCAAGAATCTGATTGTTTGTCGCGTCACGATCGTCAATACGATGCGCACTGAATAATCGAGATCAACAGCGTGAGCGTTTGGCGCGCACGGCTCTGCAAGCTCTCCGATCTGCCCGAGAATAAATACACACAGTGACGCCGCGTGAGCTCACTGGCAGGCAGATAACGATAACACCGGAGACAACATGAGCCACCTCGAGCGCCGCCCAGGCCGGCGCGCCCCTTCATTCCCCTTGACCGCCACCGCGCTTGCCGTGGCCGCCCTCTTCGGCCAGGCCCAGGCACAGGAACAGGAAGCGCCACCGCCCGAGAACACCGTGGTCGTGACCGGCTTTCGCGCCAGCCTGAACAGCGCCCTGAACGACAAGAAGAACGCCGACGGCATCGTCGACGTCATCAAGGCCGAGGACGTCGCCAAGTTCCCCGACGCGAACCTGGCCGAATCGCTGCAGCGCGTACCGGGCGTCTCGCTCGCGCGCGGCGACGGCGGCGAGGGCAAGCAGATCAGCGTGCGCGGCCTGAACGCCGGCTTCACGCGCGTGCGCATCAACGGCATCGAAGCCATTTCGGCCACCGGCGCCTCGGACATCAACGGCAGCACCAACCGCTCGCGCGCCTTCGACTTCTCGGTGTTCGCCTCCGAGCTGTTCAACAGCCTGGAAGTGCGCAAGACCTCGGAAGCGTCGATCGAGGAAGGCTCGCTCGGCGCCACCGTCGACCTGCGCGGCGCCCGTCCCTTCGACTTCAAGGGCGAAACCATCACCGTGGCCGGCCAGCAGACCTACAACACCCTGGCGCACCGCCCCGCCCCGCGCGCGACCGCGCTGTACTCGAACCGCTGGGACACCGGCATCGGCAAGCTCGGCTTCCTGGTCTCCGGCGCCTATTCGAAGCGCCACGCCACCGAGGAAGGCTACGAGGCGGTGGAGCTGCTGACCGCGAACTCGGACGGGGGCTTCTGCTCGCCGCTGGGCGCGAGCCCGCAGAATCCGGCCAACACCCCCGCGAAGGGCATCACTGCCGCCAACTGCGGCTTCAACCTGCCGCGCACCTCGACCAGCGCCGCCTACAACGACGTGTTCGGCCGCACCGACAACTACGGCGGCACGGTCGCCAACCCGGCGCCGGGCTCGGGCGCCTTCCACCCGCGCATCCCGCGCTACCGCCGTTCGGTGGCCGACTACGAGCGCGCCGGCCTGACCGCCGCCTTCCAGTGGCGCCCGCGCGCCGGCACCGAGCTCAATCTCGACCTGCTGGGCGGCGACTTCAAGAACGACCGCTACGACAACTACATCTCGGCCATCTCCTTCGGGCGCAGCCTGGCCGCCGCCAACGGCAAGCCGCAGACCTCGATCCTCGAGACTTCGTTCAACGGCAACGGCAGCTGGGAGTACGGCAAGTTCAACGGCGTGGACATCCGCTCGGAAGGCCTGCTGGACGTGAACAACACCAAATTCCGCCAGCACGTGTTCTCGGGCAGCCACAAGCTCACCGACACCATCAAGCTCGACTTCATGAGCGGCATATCGCGCTCGGATCTCGATTCGCCGATGCGCGCGACCGTGCAGATCGATTCGCCGAACGCCAACGGCTTCGTGTTCGACTTCCGCCAGAACCGCAACGTCCCGATCCTGAACTTCGGCATCGACGTGGCCAATCCGAACAACTTCAGCTGGGGCCCGGTCGATGCGGACGGCACCGTGCACGGCCAGTTCGTCGGCCGCAAGCTGGAGACCGGCAACCGCCTCAAGACCAATGCGGTGGGCGCCAGTTGGGAAGTCAACCAGAACCTGACCCTGCGCTCGGGGCTCTCGATGCGCGAGAACACCTGGACCAACCTCGAATTCGGTTCCGGCGCGCCGAACGGCCTGCCCAATCCGGCCGGCTTCCAGATGGCCAGCGTGACCCGCATGATCAGCAATTTCGGCCGCGGCCTGGAAGGTTCGGGCTACCCGAGCCAGTGGGTGGCGGTCGACCTCGACAAGTTCCGCAAGGTGTGGGACATCGAGTGCCACTGCGCCGCCGTGCCGGGCTCGGAATACCAGCTCCTGACCCAGGCCAACCGCCGCGTGGTCGAGAAGATCGATGCGCTCTACCTGTCGGCCGATTTCAACGTCGACGTCGGTCCGGTGACGCTGCGCGGCAATGCCGGCGTGCGCGCCGCCGAAACCCGCGCCACCGCCGCCGCCCTGGTGAACGGCGGCGGCACCCTCACCGAAGTCAGCATCGACAAGAAATACCGCGACTACCTGCCGGCCCTGAACCTGACCGCGCAGCTGCCGCACGACGTGTTCCTGCGCTTCTCGGCCGGCAAGACCCTGTCGCGGCCAGAATACGTCGACCTGGCGCCGTCCGCGACGGTGAACACCCAGGCCCAGACCGTCAGCATCGGCAGCCCGGGGCTCGATCCGATCCGGGCCAAGACCTACGACCTGCAGGCGGAGTGGTACTACGACAAGAACGCCATGGTCTCGGTCGGCTTCTTCCGCAAGGAGATCGACACCTACATCCAGCGCATCAGCGAACGCGTGCCCTACAACACCCTCGGACTGCCGGATTCCTTGCTCACCGGCGGCGGCAGCGGCTGCTCCTTGAGCGGCGGCACCCCGGCCTGTCCGACCCTGCCGGCGTCGGTGGTGACGGTGAGCCGCGCGGCGAATACGCCGGGCGGCCCGCTGAACGGCTTCGAGTTCAACCTGCAGGCGCCGTTCAACTTCCTGCCCGGGATGTGGAGCAACTTCGGCCTGCTGGCCAACTACACCCGCGTGAAGTCGACCATCACCTACATCACGCGCACCGCCACCCCGACCCTGCCGGCGCTGACGATGGACGCCAACCTGGTGGGCATGTCGCCGAAGGCCGGCAACCTGACCCTGTACTACGAGGATCCGAAGTTCAGCGCGCGCGTCTCGGCGGCGCACCGCTCGTCCTACCTGTTCAACGTGCTGGGCGACGTGAACGGCCACGACTACACTTTCGTGGACGGGGCGACCAACCTGGACTTCTCGATGTCGTACAACCTGACGCCGAACCTGCGCGTCAGCCTGGAAGGCTCGAACCTGACCGACGAACCGCTGCGCTACGGCCGCGATTCGCAGCGTAACGATACGCTGCTGTACGCCCACTCGGGCCGTACCTTCGCGCTGGGCGTGTCGTACAAGTTCTAAAGGGGGCTCAGGCCGGCGCCACCGGGCGCCGGCGCTGAATCAAGGGCGTGACCACGACCCGGCCGTCGCCCACGGCGATCTGCGCCTGGTCGACCAGCACCTCGTCGTAGCGGATCGCCAGCACGAAGCGCCGCACCCGGCCGTCGGGACCGATGTCGCGCTGGTCGTAGCTGAATTCCCAGCCGCGGCGTCCCCAAGCGATCGCGATGCCGACGACGCCATCGCGATCGCCGCGGCGCCAGGGAACGCCGGGGTCGCCCGCCTGCCGGGCGCCGGCGGCGATCTTCAGGTAATCGACCAGCTGGACAAGGTCGAACAGCTCGAACACCCGCGCCAGCGTCCGGTTGCGAAAACCACGCCATCCCGGCACCAGGAACCAGTGCGGGCAGGGCAGCTCGTCGAGATAGGTGTTCAGCGCCGTCCCGCACAGCACGCACTGGTTGTGGTGCATGCCAGCGCGGATGGCGGTACTCAGGCAAGCAAAGTCCATCGGGCTTCACGCCGCTCGGGCGTCCTCGTACGCACACGTGAACAACATACAGGAACGTCAATACGACGCCAGCCGGCACGTGAAAACAATCATGGCCCTGCGCGTTTGCGTCCGGGGCATTACACTACGCGTTTCCGAACGACCGTTTTACAAGGATTTCCATGAGCGCTTACCTGCAAGGCCAGGATCCGGCTGCCAACGATGCCCCGAAACCCGTCCGCAAGGCCGTCACCGCACCTTCGCTGCTAGCCATGCGCGCCGCGGGCGACAAGATCGCGATGCTGACCGCCTACGACGCCAGCTTCGCCTCGCTGATGGACCGCTGCGGCGTGGACGTGCTCCTGATCGGCGATTCGCTGGGCATGGTCTGCGCCGGCTACGATTCGACCCTGCCGGTGACGGTGGCCGATGTCGCCTACCACACCGCGTCTGTCGCGCGCGGCAACAAGCTGGCCCTGGTGCTGGCCGACATGCCCTTCGGCAGCTACACGACCCCGGTCGAGGCCTACAACAACGCGGTGACGCTGATGCGCGCCGGCGCCCAGATGGTCAAGATCGAAGGCGGCGCCTGGCTGGCCGAGACCGTGCGCTTCCTGGTCGAGCGCGGCATCCCGGTGTGCGCCCACATCGGCCTGACGCCGCAGTTCGTGCACGCCTTCGGCGGCTTCAAGGTGCAGGGCAAGACCGATGCCGCGGCCGAGCAGCTCAAGGCCGACGGCCTGGCGCTGCAGGCGGCGGGCGCCTCGCTGGTGGTGCTGGAAGCGATTCCCGCGGCGCTGGGCAAGGAAGTCACCGAACTGCTGGCGATTCCGACCATCGGCATCGGCGCCGGCCCGGACTGTTCCGGCCAGGTGCTGGTGATGCACGACCTGCTGGGCGTCTTCCCGGGCCGCAAGGCGCGCTTCGTGCGCAACTTCATGGAAGGCCAGACCAGCATCGACGCGGCCGTGAGCAGCTATGTGGCCGCGGTCAAGGACGGCAGTTTCCCGGCGCCGGAACACTGCTTCTAAGGGGTTCACATGGGCGGACAGACGAAAACACCCACCACCCGTCTGTTCCTGGCCCTGTGGCCCGCACCTAGCGTGCGCCATCTCCTGGCCGAGTGGCGCGACGCCTGGACCTGGCCGGCGGGCGCCGCGCCCGTCCATGCCGACAAGCTGCACGTCACCCTGCACTTCCTCGGCGCCCTGCCGAGCGAACGCCTGTCCGAACTGCTGGACGGTTTTGCCGTTCCGTTCGAACCCTTCCGCCTCGATCTCACGCACGCCGCGCTGTGGCATAACGGGATCGCCGTGCTCGAACCAAGCCTCACGCCGCCCGGCCTCGCGGCCCTGCACGCGCGCCTGTCGGACGCGCTGCTGGCCCTGGGACTGCAGCCGGAGGCGCGCCGCTACCGCCCGCACGTGACGATGGCGCGCCGCGCCGGCGGCGCCAGCGTGCCTGCGGAAGGTCCGCCGGTACTGTGGGAGGTGCGCGGCTATGCGCTGGTGGAGTCGAAGGACGGCGTCTACACGGTGCTGCGCGAGTACGCCTGAGGCGCTCAGGCAGGCACGTAGCGCAGCCTGAGCACGTCCTCGTCGATCCGCTCGTGCGCCAGCAGGCGCAGCGGCGGCCGGGGGCCGGCGAAATACGGCGTGCCGCCGCCGAGCACGACCGGGTGGAGGTAGATCCGGTACTCGTCGATCAGGCCAAGCGCGGTGAGGCTGCGCGCCAGGTCGGGGCCGGCCACTTCGATATCTCCCTCCCGCTCGGCCTTGAGCCGGCGGATCGCGTCGCCCAGGTCGCCGCCCAGCAGCGTGGCATTCGGCCCCACCGAGCGCAGGGTGCGCGACGCCACCCACTTCGGCTGGCGGCGCCAGGCCAGCGCGAAGGCCTGCTCGTCCGCGCCCCATTCCGGACGATCCTCGTCCCAGTAACGCATGATCTCGTAGATCTTGCGGCCGTAGATGCTGCCCGTCTGCGCCTGCGCTTCTTCGATGAAGTGGCGGAACAGCCTGGGACTGGGCCCGAAGGCCATGTGGTCGACGTAGCCGTCGAGGGACTGGTTCATTCCAAAGGCAAGCCTGGCCATGCCTGTTTCCTTTCCCTCGATGGCGGATCGCTATGCGGACAAGCCTTTTTGCAGCAGCTCGGCGACCAGCTCGTTCAGCTCGACGCCGCGTTCCTTGCTCAGCGCTTGCAGCTGCCCTACCAGGTCGCCGTTGAGCTTGACGGCAAAGGGCACCAGTCCCAGGGCGCGGTCGCGCTCGCGCTGTTCGCGCCGGTCGGGCACGGCATTCCTGGCGGCGCCGACGAAGGCCGCGTTTTGCGACCCCATCTGGTTCTTCAGTTTTTCGGCATCCCGCTTTGCCAGGTCAGTTCGTTTCATTGCATGCTCCTAGGTTGTAGGAGTGGATTTTACCTTGATGATCCCCGCACTCATGGCAATGACCAGTCCCGACAGCGACAACATGCCCAGCGCCACCATGATACTCGCGTGCGAGGCGATGTAGCCCAGCACCGGCGGCGCCAACAGCAGTCCGCCATAGCCCAGCGTCGCCACCGCCGCCACGCCGGCGCCAGCGCTCATGCCCGGGATGCGCGAGGCCGCGCCGAACAGCAGCGGCACCACGTTGGCCGCGCCGATGCCAATCAGGGCGAAGCCGGCGGCCGACAGCAGGAAGTGGGTGCTCAGCACCGCCGTGGCCAGGCCCGCGAACATGGCCAGCCCGCCCAGCACCATCACGCGCATCGCGCCGAAGCGCAGGATCATGCAGTCACCCGCGAAGCGGCAGGCCGCCATCGCGATCGAGAAGGCCGAGAATCCCAGCGCCGCCTGCGCCGGTACCGCCTTGGTGCGCTCCTGCATCAGGAGTGCGCTCCAGTCGACCAGCGCGCCCTCCACCGCGAAGCACAGCAATGCCAGCAGGCCCAGGCTGAGCGCCGCGCCGCGCGGCAGCTGGAAGTGGCTGCCTGCATCAATGGTCGGTGCGAAGGCCATCACGCGCGGCGCCACCAGTGCCAATGCGATCGCGGTCGCGATGCCCATCGCCATCGCTCCCTTGCCGTCGCCCCAGCCCTGGCCGATGACCAGGCCACCCAGCGCTGCGCCAATCAGGCCGCCGAGGCTGTAGAAGCCATGGATGGATGACAGGGTCGGGATCCCGCGCGCGGCCTCGACCTCGCTGGCATTGGCGTTCATGGCCACGTCCAGAGCGCCGTTGCTGATGCCGAAGGCGAAGGCCGCCAGGAACAGCAGGCGCAGCTCGCTCACGCCCATGATCACGGGCAGCAGCGCGGCAAAGGCGAAGCCCGACAGCAGGGTCATGCGGCGCGTACCCCAGCGTGCGGTGAAGCCGCCCATCAGGGGCATTGCCAGCAGCGCGCCTGCCGCGATGGTGAGCAGGACCATGGACAGCGTGGCCAGGTCGATGCCGAGGCGTGCCTGCACCACCGGCACGTGCGCGGCCCACAGGCCGATGCCGGCGCCGTTGAGCAGGAAGACGGTCGAGATCGACCAGCGCGCCGCGGACAGCGCGGAAGAGTTCTGGTTCATGTGCGCACTTTCGGGGCAAGCTGGAGGTCGAGTCCCGGATGCGCCTGGCGCAGGCGGGCGATGGTGTCGGGCGGCGCGTCGGCTTCGAGCACCAGGTGGTTGAGGTCGGCCAGCCGGGCAAAGGCGAAGGGCGCGCTGTCGCCCAGGCGTTCGTTGAGGATGGCCGCGGCCCTGCGGGTGCTGCCGGTCACCATGGCGGCCTTGATGGTGGCTTCCTCGGCGTCGGAAGCCGCCAGCCCGCGTTCCGGGTCGAGCGCGCAGACGCCCACGATGCACAGGTCGGCGCGCAGCTGCTGCAGCTCGGCCAGGGTCCAGGCGCCGAGCACCGCACCGCTACCGGCGTGGTAGGTCCCGCCCAGCAGCACGATGCGGGTGCGGCGGAAGTCGCCCAGCGCCAGCGCCAGTTGCGGGCTGTTGGTGACGATGGTCGCGGCCTGGCCGTCTTCCAGCAGGCGCGCCAGCGCGAGGTTGGTGGAACCGGCGTCGATCAGCACCGTGTCGCCGGGGCGGACGAGCGTGCACAGCGCGTGCGCCAACGTGCTCTTTCTGGCCGGGTCGCGTTCGACGCGCTCGCCGAAGCTGGCCTCGCGCGTGCGCCGCATCGCGCCGCCGTGCACGCGGCGCAGCAGGCCGGCAGCGTCGAGCTCGCGCAGGTCGCGCCGGATGGTGTCTTCCGAGGTGTCCAGGCGTTGGGCCAGCTCGGCCGCCAGCACCCGCCCTTCCCGCTCGACGGCCTCGATGATCGATTGCCGCCGTTCTTCTGCAAGCTGCATGTTCTCTCCTGATGAATCCGCATGATTCTACGCGAACATGCAAAATCACGCATATAAACGCAAAAATACGGCAAATCCAGGCTTGATCCTGCTGTCATGCATATAACATTTTCATTCTTCGGCCGTAGGCGGGTTGTCAAGAAGTTGTTAAACTTAATCTACTTTAGTAAGAGAAACATCATGGACAAGTCCGCCGCCATCCTCATCGTCGACGACTACCTCCTGATCCGCACCCACGTGCGCCAGGTGCTGGCGGAACTCGGTTTCCTGAACGTGTTCCAGGCCGATAACGGCAAGACCGCGCAGGACCTGATGCGCAAGCAGCAGATCGACATCGTCGTCGGCGACTGGGGCATGCCGGTGATGAGCGGGATCGACCTGCTCAAGTGGATGCGGACCGACCACCGCTACGCGAACACGCCGTTCATGATGCTCACCGCCGAAGCCAATCCGCAATCGGTGCGCACCGCGCTGCAGGCCGGCGTCAACGCCTACATGATCAAGCCGTTCACGGTGCACAGCTTCGCCTGCAAGTTCATGAGCATGCTGGGCGTGCAGCTGGAAACGGCGCCGGGCCCGTTCGCGCGCCAGGGCATGTCCGCGCCTGCGCCCATGCCGAAGCCTGCGGCAGCGCCTGCCCCGGTGCCGCCGGCGGCCGCCGTGCTGCCCGAATCGAACGTCATCGGCCTGGATGCGCCGATCGGCGAGCGGGTGAAGAAATCGACGGTGCTGATCGTGGACGACATCCCGACCAACATCGAGGTGCTGGCCGGGGTGCTGAAGGACGACTATGCGATCAAGGTCGCGATCAGCGGCAGGAAGGCGCTCGAGATCGCGGACGCCTTCCACATCGACCTGATCCTGCTCGACATCATGATGCCGGCCATGGACGGCTTCGAAACCTGCCGCCAGCTCAAGGCTAACCCGAAGACGGCGCACATCCCGATCATCTTCCTGTCGGCGCGCGACGGCACCGAGGACGTGGTGGCCGGCCTGCGCCTGGGCGCGGTGGACTACGTGTCCAAGCCGGCCGACCCGACCATTCTGAAAGCGCGCCTGTCGGCCCACCTGCTGCTGGCCACCGCCATGCAGGACATCAAGCGCCAGAACGAACTCCTGATCGAGAATGCGCGCCTGCGCGAGGACGTCGAGCGCATCACCCGCCACGACCTGAAAAGCCCGATCGCCGTGGCGCTGCACGGCAGCCAGGCCCTGCTCGCCAGCCCGCTCACGCCGAGTCAGCGCGAGCAGGCGCTCATGATCGAGACCGCGGCCGAGAACGCGCTCGAGATGATCAACCGCACCCTCGACGTCTACAAGATGGAACAGGGCAGCTACCAGCCGGTGCTGCAGATGTTCGACCTGGGCGAGATGCTGGAACGGGTCTGCCGGCAAACCCAGTTCACCTTCGACAGTGGCGACGTCACGGTCGTCTACGACAAGCCGGATGAGGTAATGTGCCTGGGCGAGCCGCTGCTGTGCTATTCGCTGTTCAACAACGTGCTGAAGAACGCGATCGAGGCCTCGCCGCCGGGCGGCCGTGTGAGCGTCCATATCGCGCCCGGCTACGGCAACCTGCACGTCATGGTCGACAACGCCGGCGAGGTGCCGCAGGCGGCGCGCGAACGCTTCTTCGAGAAATATGCGCCATCAAGCAAGATCGGCGGCAACGGCCTGGGCACCTACTCGATCCGCCTGATGGCCGAGGTGCAGGGCGGCAGCGTGAGCATGGACACGGGCCACGGGCGCACCCGCCTGACCATCACCCTGCCCTGCCCGTAAGCAGGCCGGGCGCGCCACGCCGCATTTCCTCATTTCGGAACATGAATCCTGCAGTTCGTGACATGACAAGCCTGCTGCGCCCCATCGGGGGCGATACTCGGGGCATGAACACGACCGCTCCCACACTGATCCGGCCCGGCCTCATGTGGCGGCTCTACATCGCCGCCTGGACGACCTACGGGGTTTTCATTTCCTTCGCCGACCAGCTGGACTGGGTGGTGGAGGGCCGTTTCGATGCGGGCCGCTGGCTGCTGACCTTCGTCAGCCTGATTCCTTCCGCCCTCCTGCTGGCGCTGGCCTGGCCCCTGACCGGCTTCTTCGAGCGCCGCGCCTACCGCCTCACCAGCATCATTGCCATCCATATCCCGACCGCGTTCCTGTTCTCCGTGGTGTCGCAGACGCCCTTCTGGCTGAGCTTCCACACCACCAAGCCGATCAGCTGGTACGTCTGGCCGCTGCTCTACCACGTCATGACCTACCTGCTCGGCGCCGGTGTCTTCCACCTGATCCGCGCCAGCGAAGCCGCGCACCGGCAGGCGCTGGTGGTGAAAGATGCGCAGAACCTGGTGATCGCATCGGAACTGAGCGCGCTGCGCAACAAGCTCAATCCGCACTTCCTGTTCAATACCCTGCACTCGATCATCGCGCTCACCCAGCGCAACCCGGCGGCGGCCGAGACCGCGCTGTTCCAGTTCTCGGACATGCTGCGCTACGTGCTCGACACCGAGCGCAGCGGCAGCGACCGCGTGACCCTCGATGCGGAACTCGATTTCGTGCGCGACTACCTCGAGCTGGAACAGCTGCGCCTGGGCGAGCGCCTGCAGGTCGAGTGGGACCTCGACGAGGACGCGGGCGACCATCCGCTGCCGGCCCTCTCTTTGCAGCCGCTGGTCGAGAACAGCATCAAGCACGCCTTCAATCCGCACAGCCGGCCGGGCATCCTGCAGATCCGCACGCGGCGCGATCCGGCAAGCGGCGCGTTGACCATGACGGTGCGCGATACCGGTCCCGGCGCCGATCCGGCCGCCATCGCCGCCTCCTCCGGCCTGGGCCTGCGCACCATCGAGCGGCGCCTGCAGCTGGACTACGGCAGCCGCGCCGCCATGCGGGTGAAGAGCGCGCCGGGAGCCGGATTCAGCGTGTCGGTGACGATTCCGGCAGTCCGGGAAGAGAGCTACGCATGAGCACAAAAACCGCCTTTTTCGCCGAAGACGAACCGCTGGCGCGCGACGTGCTGCGCGACGCCATCTACGCCCATCCCGCCCTTCGCCTGGTGGGCGAGGCGGCCAACGGCGCGGATGCCCTGGACCGGATCACGCGCCTGCGCCCCGAGGTCGTGTTCATGGACATCCAGATGCCCGAGATGACCGGGCTGGAAGTGCTGCGCCGCCTCGACTACCTGCCGCAGATCGTGTTCACCACGGCCTACGACCAGTACGCGGTGACGGCCTTCGAACTGCATGCGGTGGACTACCTGCTCAAGCCCTTCACCCAGGCGCGTTTCGCGGCGGCGGTGGCGCGCCTGCTCGACGGTCCGGCCCATGCCCGCGACACCCTCGACAGCGCCCTGGCGCAGGCGGCAGGCGGGAGCGCGGCCCCGGCGCGGCTGGAACGCATCCTGGTGCGCGACCGCGGCCGCATCTTCCCGCTCGCGGCCGGCGAGATCGAGTACATGAAGGCCGATTCCAAGTACACGGTGATCGCGGCGCGCGGCCAGACCTTCCTGGTCCGCATCGGCATCTCCGAGCTGGAAAGCCAGCTCGACCCGGCGCGCTTCGTGCGCATCCACCGCTCGGCCCTGGTCAACCTCGATTTCGTGGAATCGATGCGCGCCGACGAGCAGTCGCAGCTGCAGATCCACATGCGCGACGGGACGGTGCTGGGGGCGAACCGGGATGCGTCGAAGGTCTTGCGCGACATGGCCATTTGAGTGCGGCGCACATGATGAACTTGCGCATGGTGGTGGAAGTCTTGATGCTGGTGGCCGCGCTCGGATTCGGCGCGCTGGCGATACGGCACTGGCGTGCCCAGGGGACGCCGCTATTGCGCGGGCTCGGCCTGGCGTGCAGCGCGCGCGCGGGACGCGACCTGCTGGCGGGGATCGCGATCGCCAGCCTGGCCATGCTGGGTATTTTCTTGATCGAGTTAGCCGTGGGCGCGGTCACGACCTCGCCACGCCAGCAGTCATGGGGAGAACTCGGCAGCTGGTTCCTCGGCAAGTCGGCCGCCAGCCTGAAAGAAGAGATCCTGATGCGTGGCCTGCTCCTGTCCGGCCTGGTGCTGGTGCTGAATGGACGCCGTACGCTGGCCATCCTGGTCTCGGCCATCGCGTTCGGCTGCATCCACCTGAGTAATCCGGGCGCCAGCCCGCTGTCGGTGCTCGGCAATACGCTCGGCGGTGTGATCTATGGCATGGCCTTCCTTCTCTCCGGCAGCCTGTGGCTGGCGATCGGCCTGCATGTCGCCTGGAACTTCGTCCAGGGCCCCTTGCTGGGCTTCCCCGTGAGCGGCATCGCCGCGGGTGGCCTGCAGCAGGTGCACGACACCGGTCCGGCCTGGCTCAGCGGCGGCGCCTACGGACCGGAGGCCGGCCTGGTCGGGATCGCGTTCCGCTTCGTGATCATCGCGCTGGTCTTGCTGTGGCTGACATCGGCATGGCGCCACGGGACCCCGCACACAAGTCCTGTGTCGCGCTTCTATCGCCCCCGGTCCTAGCCAACCTGGATCCAGGTGGTCTTCAGCTCCGTGTACTTGTCGAAGGCATGCAGCGACTTGTCGCGCCCGTTGCCCGACTGTTTATAACCGCCGAAGGGCACCGTGATGTCGTCGTTGTCGTACTGGTTGACGTGCACGGTGCCGGCCCGCAGCGCGCGTGAAGTGCGGATCGCCTTGCTCATGTCCGAGGTCCATACCGCCGCCGCCAGGCCGTAGGGCGTGGCGTTCGCCTGCCTGATCGCCTCGTCCAGGTCGGTAAAGGACAGCACCGACAGCACCGGCCCGAAGATCTCCTCGCGTGCGATGCGCATCCCGGGCTCGACGCCGTCGAACAGGGTCGGCTCGATGTACAGGCCGCCGCTGTCCTGGCGCGCGGCGCCGCCGCCTGCCAGCAGGCGCGCACCGGCCGCCTTGCCGTCCTCGATATAGCCGAGCACCGTCTTCATCTGGAGCGGATCGACGATGGCGCCCATGACGGTTTGCTCGTCGAGCGGGTCGCCCGGCGCGTAACGCGGGACCAGCGCCAGCGCTTTTTCCAGGAAGGCATCCTTGATCGACGCTTCGACGAACAGGCGCGAGGGCGCGTTGCAGCTCTCGCCCTGGTTGAAGTAGATCGATCCGATCGCGCTTTCCACCGCGGCGTCGAGGTCGGGGCAGTCGGCGCAGACGATGTTGGCGGATTTGCCGCCTAGCTCGGTCCAGGCGCGCTTCAGGTTCGACTGTCCCGCCATCTGCAGGATCTGCTTGCCGACCCGGGTCGAGCCGGTGAAGGCGATGCAGTCGACGTCCATGTGCAGGCCGAGCGCGCTGCCCACTTCGTTGCCGTAGCCGGGCAGGACGTTGAACACGCCCGGCGGCACGCCCGCCTCCAGCGCCAGCTCGGCCAGGCGCAGGCAGCTCAAGGGCGCCTTCTCGGACGGCTTCAGGACCAGGCTGTTGCCGCTTGCTAAAGCCGGGCCGATCTTCCAGGCCGCCATCAGCATCGGGTAGTTCCAGGGGATGACCGCCGCGACCACGCCGACCGGTTCGCGCGTGACCAGGGCAAGGCTGTCTGGGCCGGTGGGGGCGACCTGGTCGTAGATCTTGTCGATCGCCTCGCCATACCAGCGGATGCAGTTCTGGGCCAGCTGCACGTCCACGCTCAGGCTGTAGCGGATGGGTTTACCCATGTCGAGGGTTTCCAGCAGGGCCAGCTCGTCGCGGTGCGCCAGCATCAGGTCGGCGAAGCGGATCAGCACCCGCTTGCGCTCGCTGGGCGCCATGCCGGCCCAGCGGCCGTCCTCGAAAGCCCTGCGGGCGCTGGCGACGGCGGCATCGGCGTCCGCGGCATCGCAGCGCGCGACCTCGGCCAGCTTGCGGCCATCGATGGGGGAGATGCAGTCGAAGCGGGTGCCTGAACGCGCGTCAACGCGGAATCCGTCGATGAAGGCGCGGCCGTCGATGGCCAGATTGACAGCCCGTTGATGCCATGATGGAGTCGACATATCAGTTTCCCTTCCTTGAAGTGCAACACTTGACCTTAAATACGAGCAAAGTTGATCCAACGGCCGAATTCTGCCTTTATAATCGCGAATTTTCCGCCCGATAATTCTTGCTTCCCGGAGCCACCACCGCATGAACACCACTTTGATCGTTTTCGTCGCGCTTTACATGCTCGGCACGCTGGGGCTCGGGATGTGGGCGGGCACGCGGATCAAGAATACCGCCGACTTCGCCGTGGCCGGCCGCAGCCTGCCGCTGATCATGGTGATCACCACCACCTTCGCCACCTGGTTCGGCGCCGAGACCGTGATGGGCGTGCCCGCCAAGTTCGTGCAGGGCGGCCTGAACGCCATCATCGAGGACCCGTTCGGGGCCGGCATGTGCCTGATCCTGGTCGGCCTGTTCTTCGCCAAGAAGCTGTACAAGCTGAACCTGCTCACCATCGGCGACTACTACCGCCAGCGCTACGGCAAGGGCATCGAGATCTTCTGCTCGGTGGCGATCATCCTGAGCTACCTGGGCTGGGTGGCGGCGCAGATCACCGCGCTGGGCCTGGTGTTCACGGTGCTGACCGGCGGCGCGATGTCGCCGGCCATGGGCATGCTGGTCGGTACCCTGGCGGTGCTGGTCTACGTGGTGGTGGGCGGCTTCCTGGCGGTGGCGATCACCGACTTCGTCCAGATGATCGTGCTGGTGGTCGGCATGAGCATCATCGCCTTCTTCGCGGCCGACCTGGCCGGCGGTTCCGACAAGGTGCTGGCGATGGCCCAGCAGGCCGACCTGTGGCGCGTACTGCCGGAGCCCACCTTCACCGACATCGCCTTCTTCGTGGGTGCGGCCGTCACCATGATGTTCGGCTCGATCCCGCAGCAGGACGTGTTCCAGCGCGTGATGTCGGCCAAGGACGCGCCCACCGCGCGCACCGGCGCCGTGATCGGCGGCGCCAGCTACATCCTGTTCGCCTTCGTGCCGATGTTCATCGTCGCCGCGGCCGTGGTGGTGATGGGGAACTCGGCGATGGAAATCGCCCAGAACGACTACCAGCGCCTGCTGCCGACCTTCATCATGACCAAGATGCCGCTGGTCATGCAGATCCTGTTCTTCGGCGCCCTGCTGTCGGCAATCAAGAGCACCTCGTCGGCGACCCTGCTGGCGCCGTCGACCAGCTTCGTCGAGAACATCCTCAAGAACCTGCGTCCGGGCATGAGCGACAAGCAGAACCTGCTGGCGATGCGCATCACCATCGTGATCTTCGCCGCCCTGGTGCTGACCTATGCGATCGCGATGGAAGGCACCTCGATCTACGAACTGGTGTCGAGCGCTTACCAGGTGACCCTGGTGGGCGCCTTCGTGCCGCTGGTGATGGGCCTGTACTGGAAGCGTGCGACCACCCAGGGCGCGATCGTCTCGATCGGCGCGGGCATCCTGGTGTGGCTGCTGTTCTTCGAAGGCGTGACCACCTGGGGCGAGCACTTCCCGGGCCAGCTGGCCGGGCTGATGGCGGCCTTCGTGGGCATGTTCGTGGGTTCGCTGGCGCCGCAGTTCGTTCGCAATGGTGGGGAGCCGACGAAGCATATCGTTGGGGCGAGCGCCTGAGTTCACACTGATCTGAGGAATTGGGTTCCCGCCTTCGCGGGAACCCAAGTTCGTTGCGAGCCACCGACTACGCCATCCACCCCTTCCCCACCACCTCCTCCAGCGTCAAATCCAGGCAATACCCGATCCGCTCCACCATCTCGTCGATCTGCGCCCGCGTGATCGACAGCGGCGGCGCCACGATCATGCGGTCGCCCACCGCGCGCATGATCACCCCGTTGTCGAACATGTGCTTCCGGCACAGCATCCCCACCGCCTGCTCCGCCGGGAAGGCTTCGCAGTCGTGCACGGTGGCCCCCTTGCGCCGCACCAGGTTCAGTCCCGCCGTCATGCCGCAGGTCTCGGCATGCCCGACCAGCGGGTGCATCGCCAGCGAGGCGAAGCGCGACTTCAGGTGCGGGCCGGTCTCCAGGGCCACGCGCTCGACCAGGCCTTCGGCCTCGATGATGCGCAGGTTCTCCAGCGCCGCGGCGCAGGCCGAGGGGTGGCCGGAATAGGTGAAGCCGTGGTTGAAGTCGCCGCCCTTCTCGATCAGGACGTGCGCCACGCGCCCGCCCACCAGCACCCCGCCCAGCGGCACGTAGCCCGAGGTGACGCCCTTGGCAAACGCGATCAGGTCGGGCTGGAAGCCCATCAGCTCGCAGCCGAACCAGGTTCCAAGGCGCCCGAAGCCGCAGATCACTTCGTCCGACACCAGCAGGATGTCGTACTTGTCGCAGATGCGCTGGATCTCGGGCCAGTAGGTCGCGGGCGGGATGATCACGCCGCCCGCGCCCTGCACCGGCTCGCCGATGAAGGCGGCCACCCGCTCCGGCCCCACTTCCAGGATTTTTTCCTCCAGCCAGCCGGCGGCGTGCAGGCCGAACGCGGCTTCGCTCAAGCCGCGCCCGTGTTCGGCGTAGCTGGGCTGGTCGATGTGGACGATGCCGGGAATCGGCAGCGAACCCTGCGCATGCATGCCGGCCATGCCGCCCAGCGAGGCCCCGGCCATGGTACTGCCGTGGTAGGCGTTGCGGCGGCTGATGATGACCTCGCGCTCGGGCTCACCAAGCAGCTGCCAGTAGCGCCGCACCATGCGCACGATGGTGTCGTTCGCTTCCGAGCCGCTGCCGGTGAAGAACACGTGCTGGAACTGGGGAGGAGACAGCCGGGCCAGCAGCGCCGCCAGCTTCACCGCGGGCACGTTGGTGGTGTTGAAGAAGCTGTTATAGAAAGGCAGCTGCAGCATCTGCGCGTGCACCGCGTCGGCGATGCTGGCGCGGCCGTAGCCGGCGTTCACGCACCACAGGCCGGCCATGCCGTCGATGATCTTCTTGCCGTCCGAATCCCACAGGTAGACGTCGTCGGCGCGCACGATCACGCGCGCGCCGCGTTCCCTCAGCGCCGCGTGGTCGGTGAAGGGGTGCAGGAAGTGCGCGCTGTCGAGGCGCTGCAGTTCCTGGGTGTCATAGGTCTCGCGTGCCTCGGGCGTGGCGACGCGCAGCGAGGCGACCGGGGTATTGGTAGTCATGATCGGCTCCCAACCTCAATTGAACCGGGCTAGGCGCCCCCATTACACGTGCAGGAGCAGGTGTTCCCGCTCCCACGGGCTGATGACGCGCATGAATTCCTGGTGCTCGAGGTCCTTCACCGCCGAGTACACGTCGATGAAGCGCTCGCCCAGCACGTCGCGCAGACGGTCTTCGCGGCGCAGCAGGGTGATGGCCTCGGACAGGCCCTGCGGCAGCTCGACCGGCATGTCGTAGGCGCTGACTTCGACCATCTGGCTCGGCTCGACCGCGTCCAGCATGCCCAGGTAGCCGCAGGCCAGGGTGACGGCCAGGGCGAGGTAGGGGTTGGCGTCGGCGCCGATCACGCGGTTCTCGATGCGCCGGTCCTGGGCGCCGGACACCGGCACGCGGAAGCCCACCGTGCGGTTGTCCATGCCCCACTGCAGGTTGATCGGCGCCGCCGAATGGCGCACGATGCGGCGGTAGGAATTCACATAGGGCGCGATGATGGCCATCGCCGAGGGCATGTAGCGCTGCAGGCCGCCGGTGTAGTGGCGGAAGGCTTTCGAAGGCGTGCCGTCGGGATTGCTGAAGATGTTGCGTCCGCTCTCGAGGTCGACCACGCTCTGGTGCACGTGCATCGCCGAGCCGGGTTCGTCCGCCATCGGCTTGGCCATGAAGGTGGCGTACATCTCGTGCTTGAGCGCCGCTTCGCGCAGGGTGCGCTTGAAGTAGAAGACCTTGTCGGCCAGGCCGAGCGGGTCGCCGTGCAGGAAGTTGATCTCCATCTGGCCGGCGCCGATCTCGTGGATGAGCGTGTCGACGTCGAGGTTCATCATCTCGCAGTAGTCGTAGATGTCCTCGAACAGCGGGTCGAATTCGTTGACGGCGTCGATGCTGTAGACCTGGCGGCTGGTCTCGGCGCGGCCGCTGCGGCCCACCGGCGAGGACAGCGGCAGGTTGGGGTCGATGTTCTTGGCCGTGAGGTAGAACTCGAGTTCCGGCGCCACCACCGGCTTCCAGCCGCGCTCCGCATACAGCTTGAGCACGCGGCGCAGCACGCTGCGCGGCGCGTAGTCGACCAGCGTGCCGTCGGAGAAGTAGCAGTCGTGGATGACCTGGGCGGTGGGATCGACCGCCCACGGCACCATGGTGATGGTGGTCGGGTCGGCCTTGAGAATCATGTCGCGGTCGGTGGCCGCGATGGCGCGGTTATAGGATTCGTCGCGCTCGGGGGTGTTGCCGGTGACGGTCATGCCCAGCACCACTTCGGGGATGCGCATGCCGCGGTCTTCGGTGAACTTCACTCGGGGGAGGATTTTTCCACGGGCGACGCCGGTCAGGTCGGGGACCAGGCATTCGATTTCGGTGACCCGTTTCGCGTTGAGCCACTCCTCCATGTCGGTGTAAGAAAAATTGTCGCGGATTGCCATGATTGCCTCACTGTCTGGTTCGGATCGAGTGCGCACGCGCGGCACGGGCCGGGTGCGCTCGCACATCAGGCAGGAAAGCTATGGGACGGCGTCGCTGGCCCAGAGAAAGGCGGCCTCCAAGGCAGGGATGCTCATGCGCTGCTCCGTTGTTTCTGCTGCTGGTATTCGCGGCAGGCCTGGCCGAAGGCGCCGAACATCTTCATCGAATACGGGTTGTGCTGGATGCGCCACTCGGGGTGCCATTGCACCGCCAGCGTGAAGCCGGGCGCGGTGGAGACCGAGAAGGCTTCGACCAATCCGTCCTCCGCTACCGCTTCGACCGTCAGGCCGGGCGCGAGTTCGTTGACGCCCTGGCCGTGCAGCGAGTTCACCGGAATCTCCGGCACGCCGAGCATGCGCTCGAGGCAGCCGCCCGGCGTGAGCGTGACGTTGTGGGCGTCGCCGTACTGCTCGTCCATGCCGAGCTCGGGATTTTCGCGGTGGTCGAACTTGCCGGCCACCGCCTGCACCGCCTGGTGCAGGCTGCCGCCCAGGGCCACGTTCATCTCCTGGAAGCCGCGGCAGATCGCGATGATCGGGATGCCGCGCTTGACCGCTTCGCGGATCAGGGGCAGCGTGGTCTGGTCGCGCGCCGGGTCCTGCGGCAGCGACGGATCGAGCACTTCCTCGGAATAGTAGCTGGGGTGGACGTTCGAGGCCGAGCCGGTCAGCATGATGCCGTCGCACAGGGCCAGCATGGTTTCCAGGTCCAGCGAAGCGCCCAGCGAGGGCAGGATCATGGGGGCGCAGTCGGCTCCGAGGACGACGGCGTCGACATACTTGTGCTGGGCCGCGTGATAAGGGTGTTCGCCGAAATCACGCGTGCATGCGGGGACGAATACGATGGGGCGCATGGTCTCTACCTTGTCGTGAAGCGCACGAAACCATGATACGAGCATTCCGGTCCGGGCGCGAGTGGCCTATGACTCAGATCAACTGCGCCAGATCAATGTGGCGCGGCCGGAGCATGCTTCCTTCCTGCTGATCTGCCTGAGGGTGTGAATCCCATAGCAAAAGCTTAACGGTAACTCGAGAAGCATGCCAACACGGTAAGGCAGAGGAGCGGCGAAATACTATTTCATGCAAGGCTCTTCCATGAAATTTTATTTCGCCACGGAAATTACCCCTTACTTCTTCAGCACGGCGAGCGCCGCTTCCAACACGGTATCCCGGCCGCGGCGCAGGTCGGCCACCGTCGGCGCCGCCTTGACGGTCGGCTGGATGCCGTGGCCGACCCAGGCGCGCCCGTCCGGATAGGTGTCGGCCTTGGTGCAGATGCGCGCCACGCCGCCGCCCGGCAGCTTGATGAACAGCGGCTGGCCGGTGCTGCCGCCGGTCGCCTCGCCCACGATCGGCCCGCGCCCCATGCCCTCATAGGCCACCATGAAGTCTTCCGCCGCCGAGTAGGTCGCGCCCGAAGTCAGGACCGCCACCGGGCCCTTGAACAAGCGCTTGCCGTCGGGCTGGCGGTCGTTCAGCTTGCCTTCGAAGTCCGGCATCGGACGCTTCCATGCGCGGTAGGACGGCAGGTACTGGCGCGTCGCCCATTTGCCGGTCGCGAAAGGCTTGTCGGTCAGCGTGGCCAGCACGCGCCAGCCTTCGGACGAATTGCCGCCGCCGTTGTTGCGCAGGTCGATGATCAGCGCCGAACTCGCCGCGATCTGGTCGAAGGCCGCGAGGAAGGCGTCGGCGGCCCGGCTGTCGCCGAAGCTGTTCAGGGCCACGTAGCTCACGTTGCCCGGCAGCTTGCGCAGCTCGAAGGGCGGATTGCCGCCCGCCGCCTTGCCGAAGCTTTCCGCGTCGACGCGCTTCGCCTCCAGCTTCACGGTCTTGCCGTCGGCATGGCGGAAAGTCAGGCGCGGCGCCTTGTCGCGCGGACCCATCAGGAACTGGTAGCCGTACACGCGGATATCCCTGTCCTGCTGCGTCGAGGCACTCACATAGGGCGCGATCTCGCGCTGGGCGTAGGCGACGACCGGCTCGCCGTCGACCTCGACGATCTCGGAGCCCGGGACCACGCCGCCCGCCCGCAAAACCGGGTCGAACACCTCGCGCACCAGCACCCGGCCCTCGACCAGCTGCGTCTTCATGAGCGGCCGCGCCATCATCGCGTTGCGCAGCTCCGGCCCGGGGTAGACATTGGTATGCCCGTCCTGCAGCTTCGCGCACAGCTCCATCAGCACGCGGTAGTAGTCGGCGGTGGAGGTGGTGGCGCGCACCTTCGGGATAGTTTCGAGGTAGAGCCGGTCCCAGTCGAGCTCCTTGAGCTTGTCGACGTACACGAAGTTGTACTTCACCTCGGACCAGAATTTCGACAGGCCGGCGATCTTCTCGTCTTCGCTGATGTTCTCGCGGTAGGGCGAGCCGAGTGCGGGCGAGTCGAACAGCAGCGCTTCGCGCGCCTCAGCGGGCTTGGCGTCCTGCGCGAAGGCTGCCCCGGACAAGGCCGCAAGGACTGCGGCGGCGATGATGTGACGTACCATGGAATCTCCCTTGTTGTGATGGGGGCGATTCTACGAAGCGGAAAGGCCGTTGTGGGAGGGTAATGCGACAGGCTGCATGATTCGCGGAGCAGTCTGCGGTAGAAATCTGTTACAGCTGGGCCGTGCACCGTCTTCAAGCGGTTTGCGTTATGGAAGGAAAGCCGGGTGCGCGTCGCCCCCGCGTTGCATCTCATGGAGACACTATGAAACCCCTGTTCGCCGTCCTCGCCTTGCTGGCATCGCTGAACCATGCCGCTGCCGGCGAGATCTCGCTGTTCACCGATGCGGACTTCCGCGGCCGTCCGCTGAGCCTGCGTGGTCCGGTCACGAACCTGGAAGCGCTCGGATTCAACGACCGCGCATCGTCGGCCATCGTCCGTTCGGGCAGCTGGGAGATCTGCGAGCACAAGGATTTCGGCGGCCGCTGCATCGTGCTGGAGCCGGGCGAATACCGGATGTTCGAGGGTTTCAACGACGTGGCTTCCTCGGTGCGGGAACTGGAGCGCGGACGCGATGGATACCGTGACCGTGACCGGCGCCACGACGAGGGCGGGTGGGGACGGCGCGGTCCTGGCGGCGACAACCGGCGCGGCCCACCGGTCGAGCTGTTCGCCGATCGCCAATTCGGCGGCGAAGGCATCATGCTGGAAAGCGATGTGCACAGCCTGCGTTCACGCAATTTCAACGACCGCGCGGGCTCGATGATCATCCGCGAAGGCGAATGGCAGCTGTGCGAGCATGACGATTACCGCGGCCGCTGCATCGTCTACGGGCCTGGCCGCTATTCGTCCCTGCGCGGCCTGGACGGCATCGCGTCGTCGCTGCGCAGGGTGCGCTGATATCCTGGCCGCCGGCGCTCTTGCCGGCCTACTTGTACTCGTAGTACTTGCGCGCGTCGCCGCGCACCTGCTCGGCCGGGTACTTGGCCCGGTTGAGCACCATCTTCTCCTGCACCGCCGCGAACAGGTCGACGTCGAGCTTGTCGGCCAGGCGCACCAGGTAGACCAGCACGTCGGCCATCTCGTGGCGCACCTGTACCAGCTTGTCCGGACCGAGTTCCTCGGGCCGGCCATGCTGGAGCCACTGGAAATGCTCCAGCAGCTCGGCCGCCTCGACGCTCAGGGCCGAGGCCAGGTTCTTGGGCGTGTGGAACTGGTCCCAGTCGCGCTCGTCGACAAAAGTACGGACCAGGTCGCGCAGCCGGATGAGATCACTGTCCGCGGCGTTCGTCACGCACCTGATCTCCATCGAGGTAGCCGGTGAGGACGCGCTGCAGCTTGGGCGCGATCTCGTCGTAGCTGCTGACCGTGATGCCGAGGTCGCGCAGCAGGCCGTCGTGCACGCCGTAGACCCAGCTGTGGATGGTCAGCGGCTGGCCGCGTTCCCAGGCGTCGCGCACGATGGTGGTCTGGGCCACGTTGATCACCTGCTCGGCCACGTTCAGTTCGACCAGGCGGTTGACGGCGGCGCGGCCGACCACGTTGCCGAGGTACTTGCCGTGCTTCTCGCGCACGTCGCGCACGTGGCCGAGCCAGTTGTCGGCCATGCCCACACGGGTGCCGGTGAGCGCTGCGCCGACGCCCGAGCAGCCGTAGTGGCCGCACAGGATGATGTGCTTCACCTTCAAGACGTCGATCGCGAACTGCAGCACGCTCAGGCAGTTCAGGTCGGAGTGCGCGACCACGTTGGCGATGTTGCGGTGCACGAACAGCTCGCCCGGCAGCATGCCGAGCAGTTCGTTGGCGGGCACGCGGCTGTCCGAGCAGCCGATCCACAGGTATTCCGGCGCCTGCTGTTCCGACAGCGCCTTGAAGAAGTTCGGGTCTTCGGCCACCATCGAGGCGGCCCATTTGCGGTTGCGTGCGAAGAGCTCTTCGGCGCTCACGCCCGTCGTGTTGTTATCCATTATTTTCCCTGGTTGATGCGTGCTGAATGGACGAAAGTATACCAGCAGGCGAAAAAAAACCGCCGAGGGCTTTCGCCTTCAGCGGTTTTCCTGGTTCGATTTCTCGGAGCGGCTAACAAACCCCGAGGGCAAGGCGCATCGTCGAAGACAGTACGCTAGTACGGCGAGACGATGCAACGCAGCCATCGGGGAATTGTTAGACGCTCTTACTCGAAGAAGTCCTTGACCTTGTCCATCCAGCCTTTGCTCTGCGGGCTGTGCTTGGCGCCACCTTCGGTGGTCGAGCGTTCGAACTCGCGCAGCAGTTCCTTCTGCTTGTCGGTCAGCTTGACCGGGGTCTCGACGACCACGTGGCAGAACAGGTCGCCGGTGTAGCCCGAGCGGACGCCCTTGACGCCCTTGCCCTTGAGGCGGAAGGTCTTGCCGGTCTGGGTGCCTTCCGGCACCGTGAACGACACCTTGCCGGTGAGCGTAGGCACTTCGATCTCGCCGCCCAGCGCCGCCTTGGCGAAGGAAATCGGCATCTCGCAGTGCAGGTCGTCGCCCTCGCGCTGGAACACCGGATGCGGCTTGATGTGGATCTCGACGTACAGGTCGCCCGCCGGTCCCCCGTTCGTGCCCGGCTCGCCGTTGCCGGTCGAGCGGATGCGCATGCCGTTGTCGATACCGGCCGGGATCTTCACTTCCAGCGTCTTGTTACGCTTGATGCGTCCGGCGCCGCCGCAGGCCGCGCAGGGTTCAGGAATGATCTTGCCGCTGCCGTGGCACTTCGGGCAGGTCTGCTGGATGCTGAAGAAGCCCTGCTGCATGCGCACCTGGCCGTGGCCCGAGCAGGTGGTGCAGGTCACGGGCTGGGTGCCCGGCTTGGCGCCGCTGCCGTGGCAGGTGTCGCACTTGTCCCAGCTCGGCACGCGGATGGTGGTCTCGTAGCCGTGCGCGGCCTGCTCCAGGGTGATCTCGAGGTTGTAGCGCAGGTCGGCGCCGCGGTAGACCTGCGGGCCCGCGCTGCGGCCGCGGCCGCCGCCGCCGAAGATGTCGCCGAAGATGTCGCCGAAGGCGTCGCCGAAACCACCGGCACCGAAGCCGCCCCCGCCGCCGCCCATGTTCGGGTCGACGCCGGCGTGACCGTAGCGGTCATAGGCCTCGCGCTTCTCCGGATTGGTCAGCATCTCGTAGGCTTCCTTGACCTCCTTGAACTTCTCTTCCGCTTCCTTGTTGTCGGGGTTGCGGTCAGGGTGGTACTTCATCGCAAGCTTGCGATAAGCCTTCTTGATGTCGTCTTCCGACGCGTTCTTGGCGACCCCGAGGATCTCGTAAAAATCACGCTTTGCCATTGGCGGCACCTTGCTTATTGATCTGGTAAAACGTTGGCCACCTCGGAAAACCTGCTGCGCGTTGCACTGGCGGTCTGCGATGCTCGCTGTACTACTCGTACAGCTGCGCTTCTCGACCACCATTGCTGCCGCTCGCGACGGTTTTTCGAGGTGTCAGTGTGCAAAAAAACCGAGCCGAGAAACCAAACGGTCGCAGCGGCTCGGCGGGCCCCGTACTGGGGAATGGACGAGTGTAACCCAGCTCGCCCGTCCCCGTCAGGGATTACTTTGCGTCTTTCACTTCCTTGAAGTCCGCATCCACGACGTCGTCCTGCTGCGGCTGCTGTTCGCCGCCGGCAGCCTGGGCGCCGCCCGCGCCGGCTGCGCCAGCCTGCTGCGCCTGCATGTCGGCGTACATCTTCTCGCCCAGCTTCTGGGCCGCTTCCGACAGGGCTGCCGTCTTGGCGTCGATGTCCGCCTTGTCGCCGCTCTTGATCGCACCTTCCAGGTCGGCGATCGCCGCTTCGATCTTTTCCTTCTCGCCGGCTTCGAGCTTGTCGCCGTATTCGGTCAGGGACTTGCGGGTCGAGTGCACCAGCGCGTCGCCCTGGTTGCGGGCTTCGGCCAATTCCTTGACCTTCTTGTCCTCTTCCGCGTTCAGCTCGGCATCCTTCACCATCTTCTGGATTTCGTCTTCCGACAGGCCCGAGTTGGCCTTGATGGTGATCTTGTTTTCCTTGCCGGTGGCCTTGTCCTTGGCGCCCACGTGCAGGATGCCGTTGGCGTCGATGTCGAAGGTCACTTCGATCTGCGGGGTGCCGCGTGCCGCCGGCGGGATGCCCTCGAGGTTGAACTCGCCCAGGCTCTTGTTGCCCGCTGCGATCTCACGCTCGCCCTGGTAGACCTTGATGGTCACGGCCGGCTGGTTGTCGTCGGCGGTCGAGAACACCTGCGAGAACTTGGTCGGGATCGTGGTGTTCTTGTGGATCATCTTGGTCATCACGCCGCCCAGGGTTTCGATACCCAGCGACAGCGGGGTCACGTCCAGCAGCAGCAGGTCCTTGCGCTCGCCCGACAGGACCGAGCCCTGGATGGCGGCGCCGACAGCGACGGCTTCGTCCGGATTGACGTCCTTGCGCGGATCCTTGCCGAAGAACTCCTTGACCTTTTCCTGCACCTTCGGCATGCGGGTCATGCCGCCGACCAGGATGATGTCGTCGATGTCGGAGACCTTGATGCCGGCATCCTTGATGGCGACGCGGCACGGCTCGATGGTCTTGGCGACCAGTTCCTCGACCAGGGCTTCCAGCTTGGCGCGGGTGATCTTCAGGTTCAGGTGGACCGGCGCGCCGTTCGCCATGGCGATGTAGGGCTCGTTGATCTCGGTCTGCTGCGCCGACGACAGTTCGATCTTGGCGCGCTCGGCCGACGCCTTGATGCGCTGCAGGGCGATCGGGTCCTTCGACAGGTCGAGGCCGTTGATCTTCTTGAACTCGTCGATGATGTAGTCGATGATGCGCTGGTCGAAGTCTTCGCCGCCCAGGAAGGTGTCGCCGTTGGTCGACAGCACTTCGAACTGCTTCTCGCCATCGACGTCGGCGATCTCGATGATCGAGACGTCGAAGGTGCCGCCGCCGAGGTCGTACACGGCGATCTTGCGGTCGCCCTTGTCGGTCTTGTCCAGGCCGAATGCCAGCGCGGCCGCGGTCGGTTCGTTGATGATGCGCTTGACGTCCAGGCCCGCGATGCGGCCGGCGTCCTTGGTCGCCTGGCGCTGCGAGTCGTTGAAGTAGGCCGGCACGGTGATGACCGCTTCGGTCACTTCTTCGCCGAGGTAGTCTTCGGCGGTCTTTTTCATCTTGCGCAGGACTTCAGCCGAGATCTGCGGCGGCGCCAGCTTCTTGTCGCGCACGCCGACCCAGGCGTCGCCGTTGTCGGCGGCCAGGATCTGGTAAGGCATCAGCGAGATGTCCTTCTGGACTTCCTTTTCCTGGAACTTGCGGCCGATCAGGCGCTTGACCGCGAACAGGGTGTTCTTCGGGTTGGTAACAGCCTGACGCTTGGCCGGCGCGCCGACGAGGATCTCGCCGTCTTCCTGGTAAGCGATGATCGACGGCGTGGTGCGCGCGCCTTCGGCGTTTTCGATGACTTTCGGCTGGCCATTTTCCATGATGGCGACGCAGGAGTTGGTGGTTCCCAGGTCAATACCGATGATCTTGCCCATGTTGTTTTCCTTTTGAATGCTGTAGTTTCGGATAGAGTCAATATTGGGAAATACCGCGCCCTTTCAAGAGCGCAGTATCCAGCTCCTGCTTACTTCGGCGCTGCCGCCGTCACGATGGCCGGACGCAGCAGGCGGTCGGCGATCATGTAGCCCTTCTGCAGCACGGCGACCACGGTATTGGCCTCCTGCTCGGACGGCACCACGGCCACGGCCTGGTGCTTGTTCGGGTCGAGCTTCTCGCCCGCCTGCGGCATCACTTCGACCAGGCGGTTCTTTTCGAACGCGGCGGTCAGCTGCTTGAGCGTCATTTCGACGCCTTCGCGGATCGATTCGACGGTCTGCGACTCGACCTTCAGCGCCATTTCCAGGCTGTCGCGCACCGGCACCATGGCCTCGGCGAAGCTTTCGATGGCGAATTTGTGGGCCTTGCTGACGTCTTCCTGGGCGCGGCGGCGGATGTTTTCCGCGTCGGCCTTGGCACGCATGAAGGCGTCGTGCATCTCGGCCAGCTTGGCTTCGGTGGCGCTGAGCTGGGCTTCCAGTTCGGACTGCACCGAGGTGTCGGCCGTCGGAGGCACGCCGGCCTGGCCGGCGCTGGCCTGGGCCGCCTCGTTCGCGCTAGCGGCGGTAGCGGCATCAGCCTGCTGCGGCGCGGCGCCGTTGCCCTGTGGGGACAGCTCTTGGTTTTCTTGGTCTTGCATCGAAAAAACTCCTAGAATCAAGGACTTGGCTGAGTTGGTAACGTGTCCTGCATCACACACAGGGCCCTACATGGGGCGATGTCCTACATTTTCAAGGGGCATTCCCGGTACACCTTATGAAAAAGTAGACATCATTTGTTACAAGATTTACGCTTTCCCTGAATCATTTCTCAATGAAAAGTCTTACGCTTCCTGACAAGCTTGCAGTAAACACCGCAAGCATCCGGGAGCAGACATCATGAGACTTCAACTGATCAGTGGCGCCGTCGTGCTGTACACCCTCGCGGTGCTGGCATGGCTGTGCTATGTCGGCATCAGTGCGGCGCCCTGGCATGCATAAACCGAGCCGTCTATTTTAACAGGTCGACAAGAAGCGGCTTTACGCGCCCAGCTGGGCCGCGTGCTGCGCGCCGACCTGGGCATCGCGGCGCTGGGCCGCGCGCTGGGCCGGCGTCAGGATGGTCGGCCAGCCGATCAGGTGCTGTTCGGCGATCTCGGCCATGCCGGTGATCCAGGCCGGCGACTCGTTCAGGCAGGGAATGTAGTGGTATTCCTTGCCGCCGGCGGCCTCGAAGTCGTGGCGCACTTCCATATTGATCTCTTCCAGGGTTTCCAGGCAGTCGCTGGTGAAGCCCGGGCAGATCACGTCGATCCGTTCCAGCCCCTGGCGCGCCAGTTCCTGCACCGTGGGCGCCGTGTAGGGCTGCAGCCACTCGGCCTTGCCGAAGCGTGACTGGAAGGTGACGATGTATTCGTCGGCGCCCATGCCCAGCGCCACCGCCAGCAGGCGCGCGGTCTTCTGGCATTCGCAGAAATACGGGTCGCCCAGCATCAGGGTGCGCTTGGGCGTGCCGTGGAAGCTCATCACCAGCTTCTGGCCGCGGCCGTGGGCTTCCCAATACGATTCCACCTGCACGCGCAGCGCCTCGATATAGCCTTCGTGGTCGTGGTAGTGGCGCACCAGGCGCAGCTCGGGGATATTGCGCACTTGCGCGTAGTGGGCATGGACGGCGTCCCATACCGAGGCGGTGGTGGTGCCCGAATACTGGGGATAGGCCGGCAGGACCACGATGCGCTGGCAGTGATCGGCCTGCAGGCGCGCCAGCACGTCGGACAGCGAAGGCGAGCCGTAGCGCATCGCCATCACCACCTTCACGCCTTCATGGCCGCGCTCGACAAGGGTCTTTTCCAGCAGCGCCGCCTGCTTCTGGGTATGCACCTTGAGCGGCGAGCCCTCCTTGGTCCAGATAGTGCGATACTTGGCGGCCGACTGGCCGGAACGGAAAGGCAGGATGAACAGGTTCAGGATGAACCACCAGATCCTGGCCGGGATCTCGACCACGCGCGGATCGGAAAGGAACTGCTTCAGGTAGCGGCGGACGGCCTTGCGGGTGGGTTCGTCCGGCGTACCCAGGTTGACCAGCACGATGGCGCTGGAGGGCACGGTACCGTGGGGGAAAGGCGGTTCGTTTCGAAAGGGCATGAGCGAAAGATATTGAAAGGACGCCCAATATTATAAGTGGCGTCCCATGGCCGGACGTGTCTACCGCGAACAACAGCGGGTCATCAGGTGCTGGTATGCAGGCGCACGTCGATGTTGTTGCGGGTGGCGTTCGAGTAGGGGCAGACCACGTGGGCCTTGTCGACCAGCTCCTTCAGCTGGGCCTCGTCCATGCCGGGCGCCTTGATGCTCAGGTCGACCTCGATGCCGAAGCCGGTCGGGATCGGGCCGATGCCGACGTCGCCGGTGACGGTCAGGTCGGGCGGCAGCGTCACTTTTTCCTTGCCGGCCACGAACTTGAGCGCGCCGAGGAAGCAGGCCGAATAGCCGGCCGCGAACAACTGTTCGGGATTGGTGCCCGAGCCGCCGCCACCGCCGAGTTCTTTCGGGGTGCTCAGCTTCAGGTCAAGCACATTGTCGGAACTTTTCGAGGTGCCTTCACGGCCGCCTTGCGAGGTGGCCTGGGCGCGGTACAGCACGTTGTCAATGCTCATTCGAATTTCTCCTGTGGTGGTCTGGACGTGTCCGCGGAGCGGAGCCTTGACTACTTTGCCACAGAATGGCGGAAGGGGCAGGACGGGAGTGCGGCGGCGCCATCGCCGGCCCATAGCTGTCCGGGCTGAAGCGCACGCTCAGCCCGGCCACCAGGCCGACACAGGCGAGGTGCCAGGACCATCCCGGAACATAGCTGGCGCTGAGTTCATGCAGCGCGGCGACGAGCCAGGGCGGCAGCGCGGCCAGGATGAATCCGCCGCCCTGCATGAGCGCCGTCAGCGCGCCTGCCTGCGCGGGATCGGGCAGATGGTCGAGCGCGACGCCCATCGACAGGGCGAACCAGCCGCCCAGGCCCGCACCGAGGATGGCCGCCAGGGCGTAAGGTGCCCAGCCGGGGGCCAGGGCGAGGCCGGTAAAACCGAGGGCCTGCATGCCCAGCGTGAGCCACAGCCAGGGCCGCCGGTCCGCTTGTTTTCTGGCGATGGCAGGCAGCGCCAGCGCCGCCAGCGCCTGCCCCGCCGCCAGGGTCGCCAGCAGGCCCGCGCTGGCGGCGGGGCTCCAGCCTTGCGCCTGATAGGCGGGCGCGAGCCATGCCACGACGGAGGAATAGCCGCCGTTGACCAGGCCGAAACAGGCCATGAGCAGCCAGGTCCGGGGACGCGCCAGCAGCGCCTGCGTCGTGCGGCGGCCGGGACGCGTGCGCGCATCGGCAGGCAGGGCCACCCGGGCCACCAGCACGGCAAGCAGGGCCGGCAGGGCAAAGCATGCCAGTCCCGCCGTCCAGCTACCGCTGGCCTCGGCGAGGACCGGGGACACCATGGCGCCGAGGGCGCCGCCTCCCATCAGCATGGCCGAATACAGCCCCATCACGGGCCCGGTGTGGCGCGGGAAGGCGCGCTTGATCATCCCTGGAAAGACGGCCTGCACGAGCGCCACGCCCGCGCCGATCAGGGCGGCGGTGGCGACCAGGGCGGCGCCCGATCCGGCCAGCAGGCGCAGGGCGCAGCCGCCGCAGATGGCGGCCAGGGCGAACAGCACCGCGCGGCGCGCGCCCATGGCGCTTTCCAGCGCCGGCGCGGCGAACGCCAGGATGCCCATCAGCAGCATCGGAACCAGGGTCAGCAGCGCCATGCCCTGCAGGCCCAGCCCTGTGTGGCGATGGATGCTGGAAGCGAGCGGCCCGATGCCGGTGATGAAGGGCCGCAGGTTGATCCCGACCAGCACCACGGCCGCGATCGGCATTAGCCGGCGTACTGCGCCCGGGCTAATGGTGTTGCTGCCAGTGCGCGTACAGGTCCGGCTCGCCGTCGAGGCGGAGCGGCAGGTGCCGGATCCGCATGGCCTGCTGGTCGGCGGGCCTGGCCAGGTCGGCGTAGACCGCGGCCGTGGACAGGCCGAAGGGGTCGGCGTCCTGGTTGGAATAGGCATAGGTCACCGCCGCGATCCCGGCCATGCGCATCGCTCCCATGCACATGGAACAAGGATGCCCACTGGCATAGACGGTACAGCCTTCCAGGCTGGCCGAGTCGAGAATGCGGCTGGCGGCGCAGATGGCCAGCAGTTCGGCATGCGCCGTGGGATCCTTGGTGCCGACGACCTCGTTGACCGCCTGCGCGATCACCTTGCCGTCCTTGACGATGAGCGCACCGAAGGGACGTCCGCCCCGTTCGACATTGGCGTAGGCCAGCGCGATGGCTTGCCGGAGAAAGTCCGTGTCCTGGTTCATGTGCTTTTCCTTTCAAAAGCTCAGCGCCCGCCGGCGGCGCGCAAGACGCTTTCGATCTTGCGGTAGCCGCGGGCGCGCGCATGCTGCAGGGGTGTGATGCCGTTGCGATCTGCAATGTTGGGATCGGCGCCCGCTTCGAGCAGGATGGCCACGATCCGCCGGTGGCGTTCGCCCTCCCCGCCCAGGATGATGGCTTCCAACAGGGCGGTCCATCCCAGCTTGTTGACATGGTCTACCGCCACGCCGGCCTCGACCAGGGTTTTCACCGTATCGACGTGGCCGCGCTCGGCCGCCGGAATCAGGGCCGTTCCGCCATAGCGGTTGGTGCTGCGCAGATCGGCGCCGTGCGCCAGCGTCATCTTCAGGATGTCGAGATACCCGTGGGCGCCGGCATACAGATAGGGACTGTCGTTGATCTGGTCCTTGGCATTGACGTCGGCGCCGGCCTCGATGAGCACCCGAGCAGCGGCGGCCTGGTCCGCCCTGGTCGCGGCCAGCAAGGCGGTCGCGCCGGACGCGTCGCGCGCGTCGATCCTGGCGCCTTCACGCAGCAGCCGCTCGATGGCCGCGACGTCGCCGCGCGCGGCGGCGGCATGCAGCGGATGGGCGGGCATGGGCTGCGCCGAACAGGCTTGCATGCCCACAAGCATGGTGCTTGCGCAGAAAGTGGGAATGATTGACTTGGTCATGTCGGCTCCGAATTGATCGGCCAAGCATAAACCCCTCGCGCATTATTTTGAAATTAAATTAAATCATCAAAATTATTAAAATCCTGCATGGTAGGATACCTACTCCACCATGAACCGGGCAGGAAAATGTTCGATCTACGCTTGTTGCGTGCCTTTGTGACCATTGTCGATGCGGGCAGCTTTACCGCAGCAGCCGACCGCCTGCACATGACGCAATCCACCATCAGCCAGCAGATCGCCCGGCTGGAAGAGTCGGTCGGCCAGCCGCTGGTGGACCGCTCGGCCCGGCCGGTACGCGCGAGCGCCGCCGGCGAGCGGCTGCTGGGGTATGCGCGGCGCATCCTGCTGCTCGAGGGCGAAGCGCAGGCGGCCCTCGCCGACCCGGCCGGCGCAAGACCGGTACGCATCGGCCTGCCCGAGGACGTCTTCGACGGCAGGATGGCCTCGGCCTTGCAGGCGCTGGCCGGCCAGGATCGCTCGATCCGGCTCGACATCACGACGGGCCTGAGCCGCAGCCTGGCGGAGGCTTACCGGGGCGGCGAATTCGATATCGTCGTGGTCAAGGAAGCGGCGGCAAGCGCCGATTGCCTCGCGACGTTTCCGGAACCGATGGCCTGGTTCGAAGGCGAAGACAGCACGCAGCCATGGCCCGACCCGATTCCGCTGGTCGTCTTTCCACCGGGCGGGCTGTATCGCGAGGCCATGTTCGAGCGCATCGAGCGCGAGCGCCGGCGCTGGTATATCGCGTTCTCGGGCAGCAGCCTGCAAAGCATCCTGGTCGGCCTGGAAGGCGGCCTTGGACTATCCCTGCTTCCCGTGCAGGCGGCCAGGGGACGGCGCCTGCGCATCCATGCTCCCTTCGGCACGGCGCCGCCCATGGCTGTCTCCATCTACACCTGGGACAAGGGCGGGCTGGTGTCCGAACTGGCCAGGGCGATGGCGGAGGTGCTCGACAAGCGGTGAATGCCGCATCAAGCTGCGGGCCTCAGGAAGCCAGCAGCTCCCTGGCGTGCTTGCGCGTGGTTTCCGTGATTTCGATCCCGCCCAGCATGCGCGCCACTTCTTCCACCCGCGCCCGGGTGTCGAGCACGTCGATGCGCGAGACCGTGCGGCCCTCGATCGTGGCGCCCTTGGCCACCTGGAAGTGCTGGTTGGCCTGGCTCGCCACCTGCGGCAGGTGGGTCACGCACAGCACCTGGCGCTGCTGGCCCAGGCGCTTGAGCAGGCGCCCCACCACCTCGGCCACGCCGCCGCCGATGCCGGTATCGACCTCGTCGAAGATCAGGGTCGGCGTGGTGGTGGCGTGCGCGGTGATCACGGCGATGGCCAGCGAGATGCGCGCCAGTTCGCCGCCCGATGCCACCTTGGCCAGCGGCCGCGCCGCCACCCCGAGATGGCCGGCCACCAGGAATTCGACCTGCTCGAGGCCGTGCGCGCCCGGTTCGCCGGGGTTGAGCGCCACCTCGAAGCGGCCGCCGCTCATGCTCAGTTCCTGCATCGCGCTGGTGACGCCCTTGCCCAGCTCCACGGCCGCCTGCTGGCGCCGTTTCGACAGGCCCTCGGCCACCTTCATGTAGGCCGCCCTGGCCTTTTCTTCCTGCTTGCGCAAGCCTTCCAGGTCGCTGGCGTCGGCCAGCTGGCGCAGCCTGGTGGCCAGCGCGGCATGTTCCTCGTGCAGTTCTTCGGGCGTCACGTGGTACTTGCGCGCGGCGCCGTGCAGCGCTTCCATGCGCGCGTCCACTTCGCGCAGGCGGCCCGGGTCGAGTTCGACCTTGTCGATGTAGTTGTTCAGCGCGTACACGGCTTCCTGCAGCTGGATGCGCGCCGGTTCCATGCAGTCGAGCACTTCCTGCAGCTGCGCGTCGACGTCGACCAACTTGCCCAGCTTGGCGTTGAGCGAGGACAGCTGCGACAGGATCGGATGGTCGGCTTCCGAGATGGCCTGCAGCGCTTCCTGCGCGCCTTCGAGCAGGCTGGCGGCATGCGACAGGCGGCTGTGCTCGTTGCTGATCTCGGCCCATTCGCCGGCCTTCGGCGCCAGCTTGTCGAGCTCGCTCACCTGCCACTCCAGGCGCTCGCGTTCGAGCAGCACCTTGCGTGCATCGTTCTCGAATTCCTCGCGCTGGCGCACCAGCGCGCGCCAGGCTTTATAGGCGCTCGCGGTGGCCTGCACCTCTTCGCTGGCGGCCGGGTCGCGCACGGCGATCTGGTTGTCGAGCAGGGCGCGCTGGGCGTCAAGCTTGAGCAGCGACTGGTGCGCATGCTGGCCGTGGATGTCGACCAGCATGTCGCCCAGCTCGCGCAGCTGCGCGGCGGTGGCACTGATGCCGTTGATCCAGGCCTTGGAGCGGCCGGCGTTGTCGATCACGCGGCGCATCAGGGCCACGCCTTCCTCGGTCGGGAATTCGTTGGACAGCAGCCACGCGGAGGCCGTGGGCGTCAGCGCGAATTCGGCGGTGATGTCGGCCTTGGCCGCGCCTTCGCGCACCATGCTTGCGTCGCCGCGTCCGCCCAGCGCCAGTTGCAGCGCGTCGATCAGGATCGACTTGCCGGCGCCGGTCTCGCCGGTGAACACCGTGAAGCCATGCGCGAACTCGAGTTCGATGGCGTCGACAATGACGAAATCACGGATGGTAAGTGTGCGCAGCATGAAAAATCGGGTCTCCTGTTTTTGCTCTGCTTGTGACGGGATTACGTCAATTTGCCTTCGTTGGTCGGGTATTCGTTCCAGTGCAGCTTTTCGCGCAGCGTGTGGTAATAGCTCCAGTCGCGCGGATGCAGGAAGGTGATCGTGTGCGGCGAGCGCGAGATGACGATGCGGTCGCCCAGCTGCAGGCTGGTGAAGGTCTGCATGTCGAAGTTGACGCTGATGTCGCGCCCCGCCACCAGCTCGACCACGATCTCGCTGGAATCGGGCACGACGATCGGCCGGTTCGACAGCGCGTGCGGCGCGATCGGCACCAGCACGATGCCCCGCACTTTCGGGTGCAGCAGCGGCCCGCCGGCCGACAGCGCGTAGGCGGTCGAGCCGGTGGGCGTCGAGATGATCAGGCCGTCCGCCCGCTGGTTGTACATGAATTCGCCATCCACGATGAGCTTGAGCTCGACCATGCCGGCGCCGGTGCCGCGCGCCACCACCACGTCGTTGAAGGCGACGCTGCAGAAGATCTCCTCGCCGTCGCGCACCACGCGCGCTTCCAGCAGGGTGCGCTCGCCGCTGCGGGCCTGGCCCTGCAGGATCTCGTGCAGGGCCGGCACCATGCGCTCGAGCGGGATGTCGGTAATGAAGCCCAGCCGGCCCGAGTTGATGCCGATGAGCGGAATGTCGTACTTGGCGAGCTGGCGCGCGATGCCGAGCATGGTGCCGTCGCCGCCCATGACCACCGCGTAGCTGCCCTGCTCGCCGATCTCGGCCACCGTCATGGCCTCGATGCCTTCGATACCGAGGTAGGCCGCGGTGTCGGTCTCGAACACCACCCGGTAGCCTTCCTTGGCCAGGAACTCGGTGAGCTGCCGGGCCGGCTCCTCGATGCCGGGGGTATTTTGCCGCACCACGAGCGCGATGATTTGTTGCTTTTCAGGCGTCACAGGCATGGTTCCAGGGCGGTTGGGTCGGGACTACGGAGATTAACCGATTATCCCTGCGTCTGCTATATCGGTGCCCTGCGGGCGCTCGCAAATGACTGTACAAATAAACAGTATAACGGGCGCCCCGCGCTTCCGGCAAGATCAGATCAAGAGCCCGAGCGCCACCGCCAGCGACACCGTCATGATCAGGGTGAACAGGTGCAGCACCATCAGGACCATCCAGCGCAGCGCCGTCACGATCCGCCCGCCGCCGAACACGCGCCGCATCGCGGTCGGCAGGTAGAACACCAGCCAGGCCAGCAGCACGACGCGGACGAAGTTCCAGCCGTCCGCCAGCATGAACAGGCTCAGCATCAGGAAGGCGAAGGCATTGCTGTGCAGGGCGAACAGGAAGTGCTCGCCGTAGCGCCGCCCCGAGCCGAGGTAGAGCAGCTTCAGGTAGAGCGCGAACACCGGCATCATCAGGAAGATCGCGTAGGGCGTGTAGCTGAAGAACACGCGCTTGGCCGTGTCGTTGCGTTCCTTGGGCGACAGGGCGAAGAAGCGCTCGGCGCCCTGCTCCAGCCGGGGATTGACCTGGCCCAGCATATGCTGGAGATTGCGCTGGATTCCCTTGGCATCCTCGGCTTCCTCCGCCCGCTTTTCCTTCTCGGCGGCCGGTGCGCTCACGACCGCCGGACTCTCGCTGCGCCCGCCGATGTTGATGATTTCCACGCCGCTCATCTTGAACAGTGCGAAGAAGATGATGCTGAAGGTGAGGTACAGGCGCAGCGGCTCGATGTAGCGCACCCTGCGGCCTTCGATGTACTCGCGGCTCAGGAAGCCCGGCTTGAACAGCAGCAGCTTCAGCGAGCGCCACAGCTTGCCCTCGAGCGCCACGTAGTGGGCGATGAACTCGTGCAGGAATTCGCGCGCGCTCGGCACGTGCAGGTGGGTCGCCTGGCCGCACTGGTGGCAGTAGTTGCCGGCAATAGCGGCGTCGCAGTTCTTGCAAAAGGCGGCGTGCTGGTGGGTGTCGAGGGCGTGGGCAGTCACGATACAGGTTCCGCAGTATTGTCCAAGCTGCCATGTTAACGGGTTAGTTGCAAAAAAGCATCTCTCATTGTCATGCCGCCGGCGCCAATTGCGCGACTGCTTCGGCAGGCGGCGGCTACGATGAGGGTTAACTGGATTACAAGGAGGCCCATATGGTGACCGAAACCAAAGACCGCTTCGTCAACACGAAGGCACCGATCGAGAACGATGGCGTCAAGCGCCAGCCGCACGAGCGCGACGAAAGCCCGGACGCGCAGGACCAGGAACCGCGCGGCATCATGGAGCAGGCCGCGTCGGACATGGCGCAAGGCCTGGTGAACACCGACATGTACGGCACCAATCCCGACGGCCTGGAAAACGCCGTCGACCCGGCGCCGGGCGCCACTGGCCAGGCCAAGCCCCAGCCGGACAACAACGATTCGATGCGCCGGCACGACACCACCAACGACAAAGCCGACAAGAACAACCTGTAAGGAGAAACGATGACCATCAAACGCAATGGCAGCGCCGTCTGGAGCGGCGGCCTGAAGGACGGCAAGGGTGCGATCTCGACCGCGAGCGGCGTGCTCAAGGACACCCAGTACGGCTTCAACACCCGCTTCGAGGACGGTCCCGGCACCAACCCGGAAGAACTGATCGGCGCGGCCCATGCAGGCTGCTTCACGATGGCGCTGTCCGGCCAACTCGGCCAGGCCGGCCTGACGGCCCAGGAACTGCGCACCACCGCCACCGTCTCGATGGAAAAGGTCGAAGGCGGCTTCTCGATCACCGCGGTGCACCTCGACCTGGTGGCCAGGATCCCGGGCGCCAGCCAGGAAGCCTTCGACAAGGCGGCCAACACGGCCAAGGAAAACTGCCCGGTGTCGAAGCTGCTGAACGCGGACATCACGATGACGTCGCGACTGGAGAACTAAGGCACTGCCGGATGCTGCCATCGCGAGGCAGCGTCCGGCAGAAATCGCGCCCAGCGCATAAAATGGCCGCTTTCCGTTTCACCAGAAGGACACCCCCATGCGCATCCTCCACACCATGCTCCGCGTCGGCGACCTGCAGCGTTCCATCGACTTCTACACCAAGGTGCTCGGCATGAAGCTGCTGCGCACCAGCGACAATCCCGAGTACAAGTACAAGCTCGCCTTCCTCGGCTACGGCAGCAACCCGGACCACGCCGAGCTCGAGCTGACCTACAACTACGGCGTCGGCAGCTACGACATGGGGACGGCCTACGGCCACATCGCCATCTCGGCCGAAGACATCTACGCCACCTGCGACGGCGTGCGCGCCGCGGGCGGCAACATCACCCGCGAGCCGGGCCCGGTCAAGGGCGGCACCACCGTGATCGCCTTCATCACCGACCCGGACGGCTACAAGGTCGAGCTCATCGAGCGCAAGGACAATGCAACCGGTGCCGGCCTGAGCAGCTAAGCTCTTCCTTCCTCAGCAGGACCGGCGCGGCGCTGCTACAATCGCCGGGCCTGCTTTTCAGGCATCAACTTAAATTACGTCTTCGGGGCGGGGTGCAATTCCCCACCGGCGGTATGAGCCTGCAAGGGCTCGAGCCCGCGAGCGCCTGCGCAAGCAGGGTCAGCAGACCTGGTGAGAGGCCAGGGCCGACGGTATAGTCCGGATGAAAGAAGATGTGCGCTGCCACGCGCTGTCCTCGCTGCTTTTCGCAGCCGGGCCGGCGCGCGCTTTGCTTTGCCCTGATGCGTTTTTCGCCAACTTACTGCGAGGAGCGTTTCACATGTTAGTCACCACCACCTATTCCCTCACCAGCACCGACCTGGAAGGCCGCATCGCCGCCGCCCTGGACGCCGTGCGCAACGGGATTCCCGTCATCCTGCTCGACGATTTCGACCGCGAGAACGAAGCCGACCTGATCGTCGCGGCCGACAAGCTCAGCGTCGAGACGATGGCGCTGATGATCCGCGAATGCAGCGGCATCGTATGCCTGTGTCTCTCCGCAGACAAGGTGCGCACGCTCGCATTGCCGCCGATGGCGGCGGAGAACGGCAGCCGCTACGGCACGCCCTTCACCGTGTCGATCGAGGCGCGTCATGGCGTCACGACCGGCGTGTCGGCGGCGGACCGCGTCACCACCATCCGTGCGGCGATCGCAGCCGATGCGAAGCCGGATGACCTGGTGCGGCCGGGCCACGTGTTCCCCTTGCGCGCCACGCCGGGCGGCGTGCTGGCGCGCGCCGGGCATACCGAGGGCTCGGTCGACCTGGCGACCATGGCGGGCCTGCAGCCGGCGGCCGTGCTGTGCGAGCTGATGAATCCGGACGGGACGATGATGCGCGGAGAGCAGATCGAGCACTTCGCCGCCTTGCACGGCTTCCCGATCCTGACGATTGCGGAGATGATCGAATGGCGTAAGCGCCCCTGATCGCATGGGGTGATGGTCCGCTGGACTATCACCCATCATGGCATTACGCCAGCGGATCGATGGCGAAAGCCGGCATGCGCGCGTTGTTCTTGGCGCACTCGAGGAACTTGTCGCTAGTTGCCAGCGCCTCGTTGATGGTCACGTCCATGTCGAGGTAGCGGTAGGTGCCGAGACGGCCCACGAAGGTCACGTTCGGCTCCTCGCGCGCCACGTTCACGTAGCGTTCGAGCTGCTCCTTGTCGCGCGCCTGGCGGATCGGGTAGTACGGGATGTCCTTCTCTTCGCACTGGCGGCTGTACTCTTTGTACATCAGCGTCTTCTCGTGCTTTTCCCACGGCGAGAAGTGCTTGTGCTCGGTGATGCGGGTGTACGGCTGGGCATTGTCGCAGTAGTTGATGACGGCATTGCCCTGGTAGTCGCCGGTGTCGCGGAACACTTCGAAGTCCAGCGTGCGGTACGGCAGGCGGCCTTCGGAATGCTTGAACCAGGCGTCGATCGGGCCGCTGTAGAACACGTGCTCGTAATCGCCCTTGTTGGCCGGGTCGAACCTGGTGTTCAGGTGCAGGGTGATGCCCGGCACGTCCATGATCTTTTCCACCAGCGCGGTGTAGCCGTCTTCCGGCATGCCCTGGTACTTGTGGGCGAAATAATTGTCGTCGTAGTTGAAGCGCACCGGCAAGCGCTTGAGGATGCTGGCCGGCAGTTCGGTCGGCTGCATGCCCCACTGCTTGACCGTATAGGTCTTGAAGAAGGCTTCGTACAGCTCGCGGCCGACGAAACGCAGGGCCTGATCCTCGAAGGTCACCGGGTTCTCGATCGACTTGTCGCCGAGCGAAGCCAGGAATTCCTGGGCCTCGGCCGGACGGAAGGTCTTGCCGAAGAACTGGTTGATGGTGAGCAGGTTGATCGGCAGCGTGTAGACGGCGCCGTTGGTGATCGCCTTGACGCGGTTCACGTAGGGCATGAAGCGGCTGTAGCGGTTGACGAATTCCCAGACCCGCTCGATATCGGTGTGGAAGATGTGCGGCCCGTAGACGTGCACCATGACGCCGGTTTCGGCATCACGCTCCGAATGGCAGTTGCCCGCGATGTGGGGGCGCGATTCGAAGATCTCGACCTTGTACCCAGCTTGTGCCAGCTGGTTGGCAATGACGGCCCCGGAAAAACCGGCGCCGACAATCGCGATGTTCTTTTGCATGTTGTTTTTCCTTAGGGAAGAGCTGAAGAAACAAGAATCCTGGCTGCGGCACTCTTGGCAGGCAGGCTCTTCTGGCCTGCCATGAAAAGGCGCATTAACGTTGCCAGTTTATCAGCTTTGTAAAAAAATCCCCCTCGGCGCAACTTGTCGTGCGTCAACTATTAATTTGCAGAATCAATGAGTTAGCATAAGGCCAAAAAACAAAAACCCGGACCTTGCGGCCCGGGTTTTCACATTTCTCGGCAGCGCGAGGCTGCGCGGCGATTACTTTTCCAGCAGGTTGTTCACGGCAGCCAGGTCCGACTCGCGCAGCGAGCCCGCGGCCGCCTTCAGGCGCAGGCCGTTCAGGATGGTGTTGTAGCGCGCCTGGGACAGGTCGGTGCGGGTCTGGTACAGCTGGCGCTGCGCGTTCAGCACGTCGATGTTGATGCGCACGCCGACCTGGTAGCCCAGCTTGTTCGACTCCAGGGCCGACTGGCTCGACACTTCCGCCGCTTCCAGCGCCTTGACCTGGGCCATGCCGCTGTTCACGCCGAGGTAGGCCTGGCGCGCCTGCAGGGCGGCCTGGCGGCGCGTCGCTTCCAGGTCGTTGCGGGCCTTGTCTTCCAGCGCGATGGTTTCGCGCACGCGGCTGGTGACGGCGAAGCCGTTGAAGATCGGCACGCTGAACTGCACGCCGATACCGTTGTTGGTACTGGTGCCAGAAGCACCGGGGGTGCCGCCGTGGACCTTGGTACGCTGGTTGCTGGCCAACAGGTCCAGGGTCGGATAGTGGCCGGCGCGGGTCTTCGAGATCTCGCGCTTGGCCAGTTCCACCTGCAGCTCCGACACGGCCACGCCGTAGTTCTGGGTTTCGGCCGACGACACCCATGGGTCGGGATTCGCGGGCGACGGCGCGGTCAGGGTGATGCCGCTCTTGAGCGGCGCCAGGCTGTTCGGCGCCGTGCCGATGATGGCCTGCAGCGCATTGCGCTTGTTGTCGAGGTCGTTCACCGCCGCGAATTCCTGGGCGATCACCAGGTCATACGCCGCCTGCGCTTCGTGGGTATCGGTGATGGTCTGGGTGCCGACTTCGAAGTTACGCTTGGCCGATGCCAGCTGCTCGGTCACCGCGGTCTTCTGGGCGCGGGTCGATTCCAGCTTGTCCTGGGCCGCCAGCACGTCGAAGTAGGCTTGCGCCACACGGGTGATCAGGTCTTGCTGGGCCTGGGCGAACTGCGCGTCGGAGACGGCCTGCTGCAGCTTGCTCTGCTGGTAGGTTTCCCAGCGATCCCAGCGGAACAGCGGCTGCGTCAGCAGCAGCGTGTAGGTGCTGGTGCGCAGGTTCGAGCCGTCTCCGGCCACGATGGTTTGCCTGCCGGTGAGCGGATCGGTGACGGTGGTTCCTTCGTTGAACGGCGACGCGTCGCGGTCGTTCTTGATGCTGCTGCCGGTGATGCCCACGGTCGGGAGAAGTCCTGCGCGCCCCTGCGGAATCCGCTCCCGCCCGGCAGCCGCCGACGCACGCGCACTTGCATAGGCCGCATCGTTGGCGAGTGCCTGCTGGTACACCTGGAGCAGGTCCGCCGCGCTGGCGTTCAGCGAAAAGACGGCGCCGGCAACCAGCACGGCAAGAAAGGATTTGCGCAGGGGTTTCTGCATTACATTCTCCACAGGAGTCATCAATAGTTAGGAATCAAGTCAGTACTTCGGCATCGAAGGGTCGACCTGTACGGCCCAGGCGTGTATGCCGCCCGTCAAATTCGTTACGTTGTCAAATCCGTTCCGTTCGAGGAAGGCAGCGACCTGCATGCTGCGCGCCCCATGGTGGCAGATGCACACGATTTCTCGGTCATCTGGCAGTTCGCCGGCCCGGATCGGCACCAGGTGCATCGGGATCTGGGTCGAGCCTGCGATGTGGCAGGTCTCGAATTCCCAGTTCTCGCGCACGTCCAGCAGGAGTGGCTGCTCGGCTGCCCCGTCGGCAAGCCGGGCCGCCAGCTCCGGTGCGGTCATGTGCTGCATCGCGGCCTCAGAACTGGAAGCGCGACGGCGCCTGCGCGCCGGTCAGCGGCTTGACGATGGTCTCGAACAGCTTGACCGTGTCGTAGCCGGTTTCCGACGTGCGGGTGATGATGTTGAAGCTCATCGCCGGCGCCTCGCCCAGGATCGCGCCGATGCGGCCACCCACCTTCACCTGCTTGAGCAGCGCTTCCGGCAGCACCGGCAGACCGCCCGACACCAGGATCACGTCGTAGGGCGCGCCCTTGTCCCAGCCGCCGGCGCCATTGCCTTCTTCGACCGTCACGTTGGTGACGCCGGCACGGGCCAGGTTTTCCTGCGCCAGCTTCACGGCTTCCGGCTGGATTTCCACGGTGGTCACGTGGCGCGCCTTGTGCGCCAGCAGTGCCGCCATGTAGCCCGAACCGGTGCCGATTTCGAGGACGTTCTCATGCTTCTTGACCGCCAGTTCCTGCACGATGCGCGCTTCGACCTTCGGGTTGAACATCGCTTCACTGCCCGGCAGCGGGATCTCGACGTCGGCAAACGCCAGGTTCTGGTACGCGGCCGGCACGAACTGTTCGCGCTTGACCACGTGCAGCAGGTCCAGCACGTCCTGGTCAAGCACGTTCCACGGGCGGATCTGCTGTTCGATCATGTTGAAGCGGGCTTGTTCGATATTCATCTGAGTTCTCGATGGAAAAATAAATAATCCGATATTTTATCGTTGAACGGCCTCAGGACGCACATCTTAGCGATGGGCTGCCCGGACCGGGGGAAATTGCGACAGTCTGCAGTTTGGAGGGGTTGAACGCCGAAAAAGCGGCGTAATGGCGCAAATGGCAACTCAGGCACTGCGGGGGAGGAGGCCGTGCAAAGTGAGGTCGAGCAGGTTCTCGAGGAAGGCCTGGGGCTGCAGCTCGCCATCCTCGCAAGGGGCCACGGCCGAGTGCCGCCACACGTTGAGCATCATCATCGGTGCGATCAGCACCTGGGTCATCTGCAGGATGTCGACATTGCGGAACTCGCCCCGGCTGACGCCGCGCTCGACGATGCTCGAAATCATGTGGACAGTGCGGCTCATGACCTCGTCCCGGTAGAACTGCGCCAGATCCGGGAAATTGACGGCTTCGGCGAGCATCAGCTTGCCCAGGCCCGAGGCCTTGCTCTGGCCGATCTGGCGCGACCAGTTCATCACCACGTCGCGCAGCAGGTCGCCACTATGGCCATGGAACTCGGCGACCGAGGATTCGGCCTTGCCCAGGAAAGGAAGGATGCTCTCGCGCACCACGGCCTTGAACAGTTCTTCCTTGTTCGTATAGTAGAGATACAGCGTACCCTTGGAGACACCGGCGCGGCGCGCCACGTCTTCCAGACGGGTGGCGGCGAAGCCGCGTTCGACGAACAGATCAATTGCGGCAGCAAGGAGCTCCTGCGGACGGGCCTCCTTCCGGCGTTCCCACCGCGGCTTGCTGTCGATTGGACATTCCATGTTTCTGCCTAGAAACCAAATGAACAACCATAGAATATAGACGCGGCTTGTCAGGCAGTCAAGCAATCCTTACCAAAACTGTCAATATAAACAGGTATTTACGTGATTTCATGCTTTCATGAAGGTCCGTAAATGCGCCCGTTTGCTCGCGATGCATACAAGGCGCCATCCGGGTTGCGCGGCGGTGCGTCCTGCTGCTGGCGCGGCACCTGGAATACCGACAGGCGGTCGGTCAGGCCGGGGACGATCTTTTCCATCAGCACGTCGATCTCGGCCATCATGCCGACCCGCACCGTGCGCATCGGCACCACGGCCGCATGCAGGATGGCGGCAGCCACCTCGTGCGGGTCGACCTGGGGCGACGGCAGCTTCGGTTCGCAGTCCATGTAATTGCGGGCATGCTGGGGCAGTGGCGTGTCGACGGCGGTCGGCTCGATCAGCGTGATCGACACCGGCGCCCCGTCCATGTGCTCGACCTCGATGCGCAGCGCATCGGTAAACCCTTTCACCGCGTGCTTGCTGGCCGAATACATGCCCTGCATCGGGATCGCTACCTCGGAGGCTTCGCTGCCGAGGTTGATCAGGGCGCCGCCCTGGCGCGCGAGGTGCGGCAGCGCCACCAGCGAGCCATGCACCATGCCCCAGAAATTGATGTCGAACAGGCGCCGGCTGTCTTCCTCGGATACCTGGTCGAGGCGGCCGTAGATGGTGCCGCCGGCATTGTTGATCCAGGTATCGATGCGGCCGTAGCGCTCGATCGCGACCTGCGCGATACGCTCGACCTGGGCGCGCTCGGCGACGTCGGCCACCACCGCAATGGCATCGAAGCCGTTCTCGACCAGCCCCTGCACGACCGCCTCGAGCACGTCGGCCCCGCGCGCGGCCAGCACCAGCTTGGCGCCCTGCTTGCCCGCTTCCTGCGCGGTGGCCAGGCCGATGCCGCTCGAGGCGCCGGTGATCACGACGACCTGGCGGTTCAGGGGTTTGAGGGGACTGGACATGGGGCCTCCTGCTTGTGCTGTGGGATGACAACAACGTAGCAGGAAACCGGCGGGCGACGCGCCCGCCATGAGCGCCGCGGCGCTATACTGCTGCCCTTCCTTGTGTCCTTCCCTCCACCATGCAGTGTAGAAGCAACTGCGGCGCCTGCTGCACCGCGCCCTCGATCACCAGCCCGATTCCGGGCATGCCCGACGGCAAGCCGGCCGGCGTGCGCTGCGTGCAGCTGGGCGAGGACAATCGCTGCCTGATCTTCGGCCGGCCCGAGCGACCGGCTTTCTGCGGCGGGCTGCAGCCATCAAGGGAAATGTGCGGGGACAGCCGCGAGCAGGCGATCCGCTGGCTGGATGAACTGGAGCGTGCGACCGCACCCTAGGTCGTTTTGCTGGAATCGTCTTGTTCGGGCATGACCAGCCCGATGCGTTTTTTCTTCTTCTTGATCACGGTCGCATGCTCGACCGCCGGCTTGGTGGCCGGCGGCGGCGCGACGGGCAGTGGAAAGCCGAGGAAGGCCATCACGAAAAAGATCGGCAGCAAACATAGAACAGCGGCCGTCTCCAGTTCAGTTTCTGTTTGAGCATTGCCTCAACATATCGCTGAGATAGCAAAAGACAAGCCTGAGGGCAGCGGTATGCGCTCTTCCTAAAGCAATAGCTTCTTGTCGAGAAACTTTACATTTTCACAAATGCAAAGCGCGGGTCTTACTTACTTCTCTCTAAAACATATTGTTGGCATGCAAATTGCATATCACTCCGGGGTTGTAAAAGGAAGTTAACTACCCATGGGAGAGACAAATGAAAAATATACTGAAAGCCTCGATTGCCGCCCTGCTGTTGACCACGACGATCTCCAGCGCTAGCGCTGCGGTCGTTCAATTGGGTTCGATTAGCAGGACCTATGGCAGCAGCGCATCGACGCCAGCCAGCATGCCGGCTGGCTCCTGCGACACGCTCAATACCAATTCCGTCACCGTCAAGGACGGGAGTAACTGCCAGCGCTTCTATGACATCTTTGATTTCAGTTCGCTCAACTATGAGAGCCTCGACCGGCTTGAACTGACCCTGAGTTTTGGAGCGACCAATGCCTTGACCGAACTGTGGCGTGTCAGGTTTGCCGACTCGGCGACCCACGGCAGCAATACCAAGCAAACGATGGATCGCAAGACGGGCCCTGTGTCGCAAACATTCACACTACGGCCGAGCCAGGCAGATGTGTTCAGCCAGATCGCCGCAAACAAGCAGCTGTTCCTGTGGTTCTCGGAAGAGGGTCTTGGCCCGCATAATTTCACGCTGTACTCGGCCAAACTCGATGTGTACGGCACTGCCGTGCCCGAGCCCGCCAGCATGGCCCTGTTTGGTATTGCCCTCGGCGGACTGGGGCTGGTGCGCCGTCGCAAACCGCACTGACCGGGCAGGTATGCCGAAAAAGCGAAGCGGGAACGCTTCGCTTTTTTATTGTGCATTGCTCAGGCTGCAGCGCTCTTGCCGCGCGCCTGCTGCACGCGCTGGAACAGCCCGCCCAGCGTCATCCCTTCGTGCCAGATGTCGTCGAGCCGCAGGCCGTAGCGCTCGCGCAGCGCCTTCGCCAGCGTCTCGAATTCCTGCGCGTCCGGCAGCCAGCGCGTCGGGTTCACCTCGCGGTAGATGCCGAGCACTTCGTCGTCGGGACGGAAGTGCAGCCGCTCGCTTTCGCGAAAGGAAAAGGATGACACGAAGACGGACAGGAAATCGCGGATGTCCTTCCGCGATGCGGTAGGGAAGGTATTGCGCCAGGCCCGGCCCTGGCAGGGACGGTAACGCAGGGAGTTGGGGCTTTGCCAACCGTGGAATGCCGCCCAGGCGAGCGCAGCAAGGATCAGGACAACAAAGATACTCATGCGGTTGAGTCAGGAATACGCATGCGGTCCAGTGTAGCACGCGTTCGGGCTGGCGGCGCACGGAAGAATTTTGCCGTCATGGCGATGAGCTAACCCTGCGGCAACCTCGGCGCGGTACAATCTTGCACCGGACACAGCGGGCGACGTCGCCTGTTGCAATCATGTTAAGCTTCGGCCCCGCCGTACCTTCCACGGGATATCCCGACAGCATCCGCATTCAGCCGCTCTCACACTAACGCATTCATGGACATTCTTCTCGCCGTCAAGGCGATCATCATGGGCCTGGTCGAAGGCTTCACCGAGTTCCTTCCGATTTCCTCCACCGGCCACCTGATCCTCATGGGCAGCCTGCTCGACTTCACCGGCCCGAAGTCGGTCGTGTTCAAGATCGTGATCCAGGCCGGCGCCATGCTGGCGGTGGTCTGGGAATACCGCGAGCGCATCGCCCGCGTCCTCAAGGGGCTGGGGGCGGACCCGGTCCAGCAGCGCTTCGCGCGCAATGTCGTGATCGCCTTCTTCCCGGCCGCCATTGCCGGCGTGCTGTTCAGCTCGACGATCACGGAACTGCTGTTCCATCCGGTGCCGGTGGCGATCGCCCTGGTCATCGGCGGCGTCCTGATCCTGTATGTGGAGCGGCGCAACCGCCTGCGCCCGACGGCGGCGCGCGTGGAGACGGTCGAGGACATGAGCGCGCTCGACGCGCTCAAGGTCGGCCTGGCCCAGTCCTTCGCCCTGATCCCCGGCACCAGCCGCTCCGGCTCGACCATCATCGGCGGCATGCTGTTCGGCCTGTCGCGCAAGGCGGCCACCGAATTCTCCTTCTTCCTCGCCATGCCGACCATGCTGGGCGCCACGGTATACTCCGTGTACAAGGAGCGCGCGCTGCTGTCGGCCGCCGACCTTCCGTTGTTCGGCCTGGGATTCTTTTCCGCCTTCCTCGCGGCCTTCCTGTGCGTACGCTGGCTGCTGCGCTATATCAGCTCGCACGACTTCACGATCTTCGCCTGGTACCGTATCGTATTCGGTATCCTGGTCCTCGTGACCGCCCATTTCGGCCTGGTGACCTGGGCTGAATAAACAGTAAGCAGAGTATGACAAGCGAAATCGGCGCGCGCGCCCTCCACGTTCTCGAAACGGTCTTCGGCTATCCCGCTTTCCGCGGGCAGCAGGCCGACATCGTCGAGCACGTGGCCAGCGGCGGCGACGCACTCGTCCTGATGCCCACCGGCGGCGGCAAGTCGCTGTGCTACCAGATCCCGGCCTTGCTGCGCGAGGGGGTGGGCGTGGTCGTCTCGCCGCTGATCGCGCTGATGCAGGACCAGGTCGACGCCCTCGAAGAAGTCGGCGTGCGCGCGGCCTTCCTGAACTCCACCCAGACCTTCGAGGAAACCCTGCGCATCGAGCGCCTGGTGCGCAGCGGCGAGATCGACCTCGTCTACGTGGCGCCCGAGCGCCTGCTGACGCAGCGCTGCCTGGAACTGTTCGACGTCTCGCCGATCTCGCTGTTCGCCATCGACGAGGCGCACTGCGTGTCGCAATGGGGCCACGACTTCCGCCCGGAATACATCCGGCTGTCGGTCCTGCACGAGCGCTACCCGGGCATTCCGCGCATCGCCCTCACCGCGACCGCCGACCTGCAAACCCGCGAGGAAATCGCGCACCGCCTGCAGCTCGACGACGCACGCAAGTTCGTCTCGTCCTTCGACCGCCCGAACATCCGCTACTCCATCGTCGAAAAGACCACCGGCCGCAAGCAGCTGCTCGATTTCATCAGCAGCGAGCACCCGCAGGATTCCGGCATCGTCTACTGCCTGTCGCGTAAAAAGGTCGAGGAAACCGCCGACTTCCTGAACGAGCACGGTATTCGCGCCCTGCCCTACCATGCCGGCATGGAGTACAGCCAGCGCGCCGCGAACCAGTCCCGGTTCTTGCGTGAAGACAACATCACGATGGTCGCGACCATTGCCTTCGGCATGGGCATCGACAAGCCCGACGTGCGCTACGTCTGCCACCTCGACCTGCCCAAGAGCCTCGAGGGTTATTACCAGGAGACCGGCCGCGCCGGCCGCGACGGCCTGCCGGCCAGCGCCTGGATGGCCTACGGCTTGCAGGATGTGGTGCTGCAGCGCCGGATGATCGACGAATCCGAGGCCGACGAAACCTTCAAGCGCGTGCTGTCGATGAAGCTCGACGCCATGCTCGGCCTGTGCGAAACGCTGTCCTGCCGGCGCATGCGCCTGCTCGACTACTTCGGCGAGCGCTCCGGCCCCTGCGGCAACTGCGACACCTGCCTGATCCCGCCGATCCAGGTCGACGGCACGGTGCCGATGCAAAAGCTGCTGTCGGCCATCTACCGCGTCGACCAGCGCTTCGCCGCCGGCCACGTGATCGACGTGCTGCGCGGCGCGCAGACCGAGCGCATCAGCCAGTGGCACCACGACAAGCTCACCGTCTACGGCGTCGGCGCCGACCGCTCCGAGCAGGAATGGCGCGCCATCGTGCGCCAGGCGATCGCGCTCGGCTTCGTCACCGTGGACCACGACGCCTTCAGCTCGCTCAAGCTGACCGACGCCGCGCGCCCGGTGCTCAAGGGCGAGCAGAAAGTGCAGCTGCGCCAGTACCAAAAACCCGTCAAGGCCAAGCGGCCTTCGTCGCGCGCTGCCGGCAGCTACGAGGAACTGGAACTGTCGCGCTCCGAGCAGGCCATCTTCGAGCGCCTGCGCACCTGGCGCATGGGCACCGCGCGCGAGCACGGCGTGCCGGCCTATGTGGTGTTCCAGGACGCGACCCTGCGCGAGATCGCCAAGGTCAAGCCGGGCTCGCTGGACGCGCTGCGCGGCGTGTCCGGGGTCGGCGAGAAGAAGCTGGTGTCCTACGGCGACGAAATCGTCGCCATCATCAACGAGATGATGTAGAGACACCATGGCCCTCCCCACTCCTACCAGCACCACCGCGGCCCCCGACAAGGATGGCGCCCAGGCCGCCGTGCCGCAGAACGCGGCCAGCCTGCAGACCTTCGTCTTCGCGCTGTTCTTCGTCTTCGGCGGCATCACCAGCCTGAACGACGTCATCATCCCCAAGCTGAAGGACCTGTTCACGCTCAGCTACGCCCAGGCGATGCTGGTGCAGTCGGCCTTCTTCGCCGCCTACTTCTTCGTCTCGATCCCGGCCGCCGCCATCGTGCAGCGCCTCGGCTACATGCGCACCGCCGTGGTCGGCCTGGTCACGATGGCCCTGGGCTGCCTGCTGTTCATCCCGGCGTCCTACTCGGGCGTGTTCGCCACCTTCCTGCTGGCGCTGTTCGTGCTGGCCTCGGGCATCACCATCGTGCAGGTGGTCGCCAATCCCCTGATCTCGATGCTGGGCAAGCCGCAAACGGCCTCCAGCCGCCTGACCTTCGCCCAGGCTTTCAATTCGCTCGGCACCACCGTGTTCCCCTATGTCGGCGCGATCCTGATCCTGGGCTCGCTGGCGACGGTCGATGTCTCGACCCTGAGCGGCGCGGCGCTCGACGCCTTCCGCCAGGAAGAGACCCGGGTGGTGGTGAACACCTACATCGGCCTGGCGATCGCGCTGGCCCTGCTGGGCGGCGCGGTGTGGATGAACCGCCACAAGCTGGTGGAGACGACGGCGCCCTCGGAAAACATCCTGCACGCGTTCGATCTGCTCAGGCAGCCGCGTTTCGCGCTGGGCGCGCTGTGCATCTTCCTGTACGTCGGCGCCGAGGTGGCGATCGGCTCGATCATCGTGAACTACCTGATGGAATCCCACGTGCTGGGCCTGAGCGCAGAGGCGGCGGGCAAGCACGTGCCGCTGTACTGGGGCGGCGCCATGGTGGGACGCTTCATCGGCGCCGCGCTGCTGCGCATGTTCTCTCCCGGGAAAGTGCTGGCCTGTGCCGCCACGGTGACGATCGGCTTGCTGCTGGTGTCCGCGAACAGCACCGGCGCGGTGTCGGGCTGGTCGCTGCTGGCCATCGGCCTGTTCAACTCGATCATGTTCCCGACCATCTTCACCTTGGCCTGCGAAGGACTGGGCAAGCGTACGGCGGAAGGCTCGGGCGTGATCTGCGTGGCGATCGTGGGCGGCGCCGTCGTGCCCCTGCTCATGGGTCATACGGCTGACGTGGCCGGCCTGAAGATGTCGCTGGTCGTGCCGGCGGTGTGCTATGCGGTGATCGTGTACTTCGGACTGTACGCGCGGCGAGCGCATCGCGCATGAAAAAACGCGCCCTTCGGCGTAATGCCGTTCAGTTAAGGTA